>NZ_JASATH010000365.1:0-3215 GCF_038440215.1 Inquilinus sp. OTU3971
GGGGTTGTGGGCGCCCCCCCGCTCGTGGCGGTTTCTTCCCTCCCCCCCCCCCCCGTGGGGGGGGGGGGGCAGGGGGAGGGGTCTGCGCGCGTCCGCGCGCGAAAGGCCGACGACCTCGACGCGTCGAGCCAATCCGGCATCGGCTCTTCCGGTGAAAACCCGCTCCCCCTATCCCCCTCCCGCGAGGGGAGGGGGGACTCGGATGGGGCGAGCGGGAGAGGCGCGGAGATGTCCCCCGCCGCGAAGTCCATCGCCGAGTTCGACCCGGCCCTTCGCCTGTCGCCCTCGGTCCGCAAGCTGCTGGTCGAGACCGGGCTCGATCCGGCCGGGCTGACCGGCAGCGGCAAGGACGGGCGGCTGACCCGCCAGGATGTCGAGCAGGAGGTCGCCCGCCGGCAGGCTCGACCGGCCGCGCCTGCCGAGGTGAAGCCGGTCCCGGGCCTTCGCTCCCGCCGCATCCCGCACGATGCGATGCGCCGGCGCATCGCCGAGCACATGGCGCACTCGGTCGCCACGGCGCCGCATGTCACCGCCGTGTTCGAGGCCGATTTCGGCGCCGTGCTGGCGCATCGCCAGGCGCACAAGGCGGCGTTCGAGCGCCAGGGCGTCGCCCTGACCGTCACCGCCTATCTGGTCCAGGCCTGCGTCGCCGCGATGAAGGCGGTGCCCACGGTCAACAGCCGCTGGCACGACGACGCGCTGGAGGTGTTCGACGACGTCAGCATCGGCATCGGCACGGCGCTGGGGGACAAGGGCCTGGTGGTGCCGGTGGTGCACCGGGCGCAGTCGCTGTCGCTGCTCGGCATCGCCGCGCGGCTGCAGGAGGCGACGGCCCTGGCCCGCGCCGGCAGGCTGGCGCCGGCCGATGTCCAGGGCGGCACCTTCACCATCTCGAACCACGGCGTCTCCGGTTCGCTGTTCGCGGCGCCGATCATCATCAACCAGCCGCAGGTCGCGATCCTCGGCGTCGGCAAGGTCGAGAAGCGGGTGGTGGTGCGCGAGGCCGGCGGTGCCGACGCCATGCTGATCCGGCCGATGGCCTATGTCTCGCTGACCATCGACCACCGCGCTTTGGACGGTGCCCAGACCAACGCCTGGCTGACCCGCTTCGTCGAGACCATCGAGACCTGGCCGGTGGCAGGGTGACGGCGCGACCTGCGCCGCCCCCTCACCCGAAATCGCTGCGCGATTTCGACCTCTCCCCAAGGAGAGGTGTGAAGGCCCCGGCTCATATTCCCCTCTCCTCGGGGAGAGCGAGGGGCCCGACGCCGAAGGCGGCGGGAGGGTGAGGGGGAGAGCCGGCGGTTCAGGCCGCGACCGATCCCGCAGCTCGGGCCTGCCGCTCGATCAGCATCACGTCGCCGAACTCATGGCCGCGATAGCCCTCGGCCGCGAGGGTAGCCGGCAGCCCGTCCAGCACCCCGTCCGGGGCGAAGGCGCGCAGCAGCTCGAAATGGCTCTCGCCCGGCTGGTGCATGCCGGTGAGCAGGACGTCGATCACGCGTAGCTGGGTGCCGGGCCCGATGCGGTTGGCGGCGATGCCGTCGCCGGCGCGGACCGTGCCGTCGGGCTCGGCCGCGGCTTCCAGGGCGCGGACCACGGTGGTGCCGATGGCGACCACGCGGCCACCCGCCGCCTTCGCCCGGGCGATCGCCGCGGCAGTGCGCTCCGGGATCCGGTAGGGCTCGTCGAAGGGCAGGCGCCGGTCGAGTGCCGGGTCGCCAGTCGAGGAGATGCCGGCGGCATGGGTCAGCGTGGCGAAGCCGACGCCGCGCCGGCGCCAGGCGGCGAGCAGCGCCCAGTCCAGCGCGAAGCCGGCGGAGGGCGGCTCGAACGCCATGGGGTCGGCGGCGATGCGGGTCCAGACATCCCACAGTGCCAGCGGCTGCGGCACATGGGCGTATTGGATCGGCCGGCCATGCTGGGCCAGCCCTGCCAGCACCCGGTCGCGCCGGCCGAGGAACCGCAGCCGGACCAGCCGGGGATGGCCGAGGTCGCGCTCGACCACGGCGTCGAGCGGGCCGAGCGACAGGTGGTCGCCCGCCGACAGCGGCGGCGGGGCCAGCCGGTCCTCGGTGCGGATGCGGTGGTCACCGGCGCCGAAGACGATGGCGGCGAAGCGGGTCGGGTCACCGGGCGCGACCCAGCCGGCCAGCCGGACCTCGATCGGCTTCCCGGTCGCGGCATGCAGGCCGTGCAGGCTCGCCGGCAGGGTCGCGGCGTCGTTGGCGACAACCAGGTCGCGCGGCGTCAGCAGCGTCGCCAGGGCCGCGCGGGACAAGTGCTGCACCCGGCCCTCGGCGTCGACGGCGCAGAGCCTGGCCGCCGGCCGGTCGGGGCGGTCGGCGGCGATCATGCGGATTCCCCGACCCGCTGCTCAGCAGCCCGGCCCGGCAGCGCGGCCAGCACCGCCTGCACGATCTCCGAGGCCGAGAGCTCGGGCAGCTTCAGCGTCGACGGGTCGGCGTCGGGTACGGCCAGGGCATGCAGCGGCGTGTCCATGTCGCCGGGGTCGATCGACAGGAACCTTACCCCTTCGTCCCGGGCCTCCTCGGCCCAGATCGCCGTCAGGTGGCGCAGCCCGGCCTTGCTGGCGCTGTAGGCGCCCCAGCCGGCATAGGCGTTGACCGCGGCGTCGCTGGAGATGTTGACCACCACCGCGCCGCGGCCCTGGCGGGCGGAGGCGGCGAGGGCGCCGAACAGCGCCTTGGTCAGCCGGAACGGCCCGACCAGATTGACCGCCAGCGCCTGTTCCAGGTCTTCGCAGTCGGTGTCGGCCAGCAGGGCGAGCGGGACCGGGCCGAGGCTGGAGGCATTGTTGATCAGCACGTCGAGCCCGCCCAGCCCGGCCGTGACCTGCAGCGCGATCGGGTGGATGTCCTCCTTGCGGCCGACATCGCCGACAATGCCCTGGGCGCCGGTCTCCCGCGCCGTGCGGCCCACAGCCTCGGCGCCGCGGGCGACGAAGGCGACCCGCGCGCCCATCGCGGTCAAGAGCCGCACCAGCGCCAGGCCGAGGCCGGAGGTGCCGCCGGTGACCGCCACGCGCAGCCGCCGCAGATCGGTGTCGATAGGCATGATGGATGCTCCTCTCGTCGGGAGCTTCCATCGCTACAAGTTCAAGTGCGGTTCAGGTCAAGAGAGATTTTGCAAGGGGCGGTTTGGTTAATTCATTAAAGCCGTCATGGCGAGCCCCGCAGGGGCGTGGCGATCCA
>NZ_JASATH010000366.1:0-3160 GCF_038440215.1 Inquilinus sp. OTU3971
CCCCCCGGGGGGGGGGGGGGGCAGGGGGAGGGGTCTGCGCGCGTCCGCGCGCGAATGGGCGGGGCGCCGAACTCGCCGCCCATATCGCTTTGCGACAGTCTGGGCCGACTCGAGCCGAGAGAACCCCCTCCCCCTATCCCCCTCCCGCGAGGGGAGGGGGGACTCAGAGGATGCGACGTGGATGCCGTAGCCCGCGAATGGGGAGAGTGAATGGGGAGCTTCCTGTTCCTAGCTCCTGTCAAACCCCAGGTCCCGCCGCATCTGGTCGGACAGCGCCTTGGTGTCGAGCACCCGGCCGGCGGCCGGGCGCAGCATCCGCTGAACGGCGGCGCGCAGGGTGGAGATCAGGCCGCGCCGAGGGCGAAGCCGGGGGATCGGGCGCACGGGCGCCCGCTGGACGATGCTGGTCATTTCGGTCTCCGGATGGCCCGGATGCATCAGCTCTGCTGATGCGTGTCGACGGGCCGTCGTTGCGATGTGGTCTGTATGAGACGAATATCGGCGTTCGGCGGGCGTTCGACCAACGCGTTCTCGATAAGCAACGGATAAGCTGTCTTTATGGATGAAGGATCAGCCTCGCGCCTGCCGCCGCTGCCGGCCATCCGGGTGTTCGAGGCGGCGGCACGCCATCTCAGCTTCACCAGGGCGGCGGCCGAGCTGGGCATGACCCAGGCGGCGGTCAGCTACCAGATCCGCCTGCTCGAGGACCGGGTCGGCGCGCCGCTGTTCCTTCGCCTGACCCGCAAGGTGGCGCTGACCGAGACCGGGGAGAGGCTGGCGCCGGCGGTGACCGAGGCCCTGGCCCGGCTGGCCGGCGCCTTCGCCGCGGCGCGCGACGACACCGGCGGGCTGCTCTCGATCACCTCGATCCACACCTTCGCCACCAACTGGCTGGTGCCGCGGCTCGGCCGGTTCCAGCTGGCCCATCCCGGCATCGCCGTCCGGCTCGACACCAAGACCAAGCTGGTCGACTTCACCCGCGGCGACAGCGACGTCGGCATCCGCCACGGCATGGGCGTCTGGCCCGGCCTGGCCGCCCATCCGCTGATGCCGATCGAATACACCGCCCTGTGCAGCCCGGCGCTGCGCGACCGCGCCGGCGGCCTCGATGATCCGCGCGACCTGCTGCGGCTGCCGCTGTTCTGGGACGGCGGCGACGCCTATTGGCAGCGCTGGTTCGCCGCCGCCGGCGTGGCCGTGCCGGAGTCCGTGTCCAATGGCGGCATGCGGCTCGAAAACCAGCAGATGATGGGCCGCGCGGCGCAGGCGGGGCAGGGGCTGGCCTTGGTCAACCCGACCTTCTTCCTCGACGAGCTCGCCGCCGGCGAGCTGGTCCGGCCCTTCCCCTACAGCATCCGCGACGAGGGCTCCTATTACCTCGTCTATCTCGACAGCCGCCGCGACGTCCCGAAGATCGCCGCCTTCCGCGACTGGGTCCTGGCCGAGATCGCCGCGGATGAAAGGCAAGGCCTGGCTCAGGTTGGGTGACGGCCGGGTGGCAACGGGGTCGATCGAAAAAATGAGTCCCCCCTCCCCTCGCGGGAGGGGGTTAGGGGGAGGGGGGTCTCTCGGCTTGAGCCGGCCCAGACCGTCGCAAACCGGCATCGACGGCGAGTTCCTGCCCTGGCCATTCGCGCGCGGACGCGTGCAGACCCCTCCCCCTGCCCCCCTCCCACAAGGGGAGGGGGGACTAAAAAGAAACGGGCTTCAGCTGTTCTGAAAAGGTCCCGCAAGCGGGAGAGGCAATCGGATGGCGCCCTCAGAAAGGCCGCGTGACCCCATCATAGGTCAAGATCGCGCCATACAGCTCCGGCCGGCGGTCGCGGAACAGGCCCCAGCTGGCGCGCTGGGCCCGGATGGCGTCGAGGTCGAAGCGGGCGACCAGCACCTCCTCCTCGGTGCGGCCGGCCTGGGCCACCAGCTCGCCGGTCGGGCCGGCGATGAAGGAGGAGCCGTAGAAGCTCTGGCTGAAGCGCTCGCCCTGCTCGGTGCCGATGCGGTTCGAGGCGACCAGCGGGATCAGGTTGGCGCCGGCATGGCCCTGCATCACCCGGGTCCAATGCGCCTGGCTGTCGAGGCCGCCATCCTGCGGCTCGCTGCCGATCGCGGTCGGGTACAAGAGCAAATCGGCGCCCAGCAGCGCCATGCAGCGCGCCGCCTCGGGGTACCACTGGTCCCAGCAGATGCCGCAGCCGACCTTGCCGTAGCGGGTGCTCCAAACCCGGAAGCCGGTGTCACCGGGGTTGAAGTAGAACTTCTCCTCATAGCCCGGCCCGTCCGGGATATGCGACTTGCGGTAGACGCCCAGCACGCTGCCGTCGGCGTCGACCATGGCGATCGAGTTGTAATAGGCGTTGTTGGCCCGCTCGAACACGCTGACCGGCATCGCCACCTGCAGCTCCGCCGCCAGCTTGCGGAACCGCTCCACCACCGGGTGGCCGTCGATCGGCTGCGCCAGGGCGAAGTGCTTCTGCAGCTCGTCGCGGCAGAAATAGGGGGCGGCGAACAGCTCCTGCGGCAGCACGATCTGGGCGCCGCGGCCGGCGGCCTGGCGCACCAGCGCCTCGACCCGGTCCAGGGTCTCGGCCTCGTTCCAGGTGCAGAAGGTCTGGGTGGCGGCGACGGTCACGGTGGTCATGGGAGCGATCCCTCAAGCGGTCTGCGGCTGGCGCCGGCGGGGCCGGCTGTCGGCGGCGCTGGTGCGGCCGCGGGCGCGGCGGCGCTCCTTCAGCCGCTGCAGCACGGTCAGCCGCCAGCCGTTGTCGGCGTCGCGCCAGGCCGCGATCTCGTCGGTCGTGCGCAGGCAGCCGGTGCACAGGCCGGTCCCGGCCTCGAGCGTGCAGACGCCGATGCAGGGCGAAACGATGGGCGGGAGATCGGAGTCCATGGCCCCTTCCAGGTAACCCGGCCGCGGGCCGGGTTCAAGGCGGCACGTGCGGGGCCTAGCGGCGGTGTCGTGACCGGGCGAGGCCGGGTCGCAGGCGCGATGGTCGGCGGAGCCTCGGGGCGTAGCATCGGGACTCCGCGAGAAGGATTGCCGTGATGACCGACGCCCCCGCCACCCCACCGCCCCCCCTGCCGTCGGACGACACCCAGGACAGCGGCGGCCGGGCCGGCCGGCGCGGCCGCGGGGGGGGCCCGGGCCCGCGGGGCCCGCGCC
>NZ_JASATH010000367.1:0-3037 GCF_038440215.1 Inquilinus sp. OTU3971
ACCCCCCCCCCCCCCCCGCCCGCCCCCCCCCCCCCCCCCCCCCCCCCCCCCCCCCCCCCCCCAAGGGGAGGGGGGACCAACAAAGAGCGCCCTCGGCATCTTTCATCCGATACTCTCGCCGATCTCGCCGATCTCGCCGCCTGGGCGCTGGTCGAGGAGGCGGAGCTGACCCCGAAGCCGGGCCTGGTCGATAGGCGCGGCTCCGGCGCCCATCGCGACCTCGACCTGGAGACGCTGCGCCGATCCGCCCGCGCGCTGCGCCCGGCCTTCCGTGAGATGGCCCAGGCCGCCCGAGGCCGCCAACCGGACCAGACGCTGCGCGAGGAGCTGGCCGCGATCGGCCGCGCCGGCGAGATCCACATGATGACGGCGACCGGCGGCGGCAACGCGCATCGCGGTGCGATCTGGGCGCTGGGGCTGCTGCTGGCGGGCACCGTGGTCGCCGGTCCGGGCGGCCCCCGCCGCATCGCCACCACGGCCGCCGCGATCGCGCGTTGGACCGACCGCTTCGCACCGCATCACGCCAGCAACGGAGAGCGGGCGCGGCAGGCCCATGGTGCAACCGGCGCCCGCGGCGAGGCCCAGGCCGGCTTCCCACATGTCGTGGCGATCGCCCTCCCCGCCCTGCGGGCCAGCCGCAACGCCGGGGCCATCGAGACCGAGGCGCGGCTGGACGCGCTGCTGGCGGTGATGGCGTCGCTCGACGACACCTGCCTGCTGCATCGCGGCGGCCGGCCGGCGCTGGAGGCCGCGCAGACCGGCGCCCGTGCCGTGCTGGCCGCCGGCGGCACCGCCGCCCCGGCCGGCCGCGCGGCGCTGCAGGCGCTCGACGCCGATCTTCTCGCCCGCTGGGTGTCGCCCGGCGGATCGGCGGACCTGCTGGCCGCCACCCTGTTCCTCGACCGCATCGACCGGAGCTTCGCCCCATGGAACGCCTGAGCTTCGACTATCCCGCGACGACGCCCGTGCCGAAGTGCGCCCATGTCGGCGTCGTCGGCTCCGGCAATCTCGAGGTGCTGATCGAGCCCTCGCCGGACGGCCAGGCCCATATCCGCGTCACCACCAGCGTCGACGGCTACGGCGCGGTGTGGCGGGCGGTGCTGGACCGCTTCATCGCCCGACACGGCGTCGCCGCCGCGGTCGAGATCAACGATTTCGGCGCCACGCCCGGCATGGTGGCGCTGCGCCTGGAACAGGCGGTGGAGGCCACCCGGTCATGAACGCCATCGCAACCCGCAACAGCTTCATCGAGCTGACCGCCCGCGACCGCGCCCGCGCCTTGCTGGACGAGGGGAGCTTCCGCGAGGTTCTCGGGCCATTCGACCGCCTGGTCTCGCCCTGGCTGCCGCTGCAGGGCATCGTCGCCCAGTCGGACGACGGGGTGGTGCTGGCCCGCGGCCGCATCGACGGCCAGCCGGCGGTGGTCGCCGCGATCGAGAGCGCCTATCAGGGTGGCAGCATGGGCGAGGTCGCCGGCGCCAAGATCGCCGGCGCTTTGGAACGCGCGCTGGCCGACCACGAACGTGGCATCCCGACCCGGCCGGTGATCCTGTTCGAGACCGGCGGCGTGCGGCTGCAGGAGGCCAATCTGGGCCTCGCCGCCATCGCCGAGATCCAGGCCGGGATCCTGGCGCTGCGCCAGCACGTGCCGGTGGTCGGGGTGATCTCCGGCATGGTCGGCTGCTTCGGCGGCATGTCGCTGGCGGCGGCGCTGTGCAGCACGCTGATCGTCACCCGGCAGGCCCGGCTCGGCATGAACGGGCCGGAGGTGATCGAGCAGGAGGCCGGGATCGAGGAGCTGGACTCCTCCGACCGCAAGCTGATCTGGAGCCTGATCGGCGGCGAGCAGCGCCGCGCCGCCGGCTTCGTCGACGCGCTGGTCGCGGACGATGCCGGGGCGATCGCCGATGCGGTGCGCGCCGCCTTCGCCGCCGGCCTGCCGCAGCAGCATCGCAGCGCGGCGGTCGAGCTGTACCGGGCGCGGCTGGCAGCGATCGATCCTGCCGCGCCGCCGACGCCGGAAACGCTGAGAGACCTGTGGGGCAAGGAGAGCGTGTCATGAGCACGACAGCATCATCCGACAGCCGGGGCCGGATCTGGCTCTCGGCCCTGGCCGGCCCGGGAACGTCCGTCCAGGGCACGTCGACCGTGCTGACCGCCGACGCGCCGCTGGGCGGCGAGACCGCCCGCTTCATCGCGGTGGTGCCCGACCCGGCCAACCGCTTCCCCCGGGCGCGGCACGGCGAGGTCGGGCTGGACGAGGGCTGGGGCCTGGCCGCCGCGGTGCGCGAGGTCGTCGACGCCGACAGGAGCGACACCCGCCGCCCGATCGTCGCGGTGGTCGACGTGACCAGCCAGGCCTATGGCAGGCAGGAGGAGATGCTGGGCATCCACCTGGCCTGCGCCGCGGCGGCCGACGCCTATGCCAGTGCCCGGCTGGCCGGCCATCCGGTGGTGGCGCTCCTGGTCGGCAAGGCGATGTCCGGCGCCTTCCTGGCCCATGGCTACCAGGCCAACCGGATCCTGGCGCTGGCCGATGACGGCGTGCTGGTCCACGCCATGGGCCGCGAGGCCGCGGCGCGCGTCACCCGCCGCACGGTCGCCGAGCTCGACCGGCTGGGCGAGCAGGTCCCGCCGATGGCCTATGGCATCCGCGCCTATGCCGGGCTCGGCCTGCTGCACCGGCTGATCGAGGGCGTGTCCGCCGAAGCGCCGGGCGCCGCGGATGTCGATCGGGTGCGGGGCGAACTGGCGGCGGCGGTGATCGACATCCGCGCCTCCGGCAATCGCGACCTGTCCTCTCGCCTGTCCTCCCCGGCGGCGCAGCAGGGCCGCGCCGCCTCGATCGAGGTACGCCGGCGGCTCGCAGAGCAATGGGACGCCGAGTGAGATGAGCGGAGAGGGCAGAATCACAGACGAGTCCCCCCTCCCCTCGCGGGAGGGGGATAGGGGGAGAGGGTTCTCTCGGCTCGCTCCACGCATGGACCAGCCCTCCTCAGCCGCCCATTCGCGCGCGGACGCGCGCAGACCCCACCCC
>NZ_JASATH010000368.1:0-3011 GCF_038440215.1 Inquilinus sp. OTU3971
CGGATCTCGCTCGTCCGGTTCCATCCGGTCGTGGTGCTGTGGTCGCGGGCCCTGCCGGCGGGCCCGTGAGCGGGGGAGGGGAGGGGACCATGCAAGACGACATCACGGCGGTCGATCCGCGCGAGACAATGGCGGCCGCGGTGCTGCCGGACGCCGCGCTCACCGACGCGCAGATTGCCGAGATCCGCCGCCTGGCCGAGCGCGCGGACGCGCTGGTCGAGGCCTCGCTCTCGGCCAACACCCGGAAGGCCTATGGCTCGGCCTGGCGGCAGTGGAGCGAATGGTGCCTCGGCTTCGGCCTCGATCCGCAGCGCGCCGACGCCTCCTGGCTGGCGATGCACCTCACCGCCCTGTCGGAGACCCGGAAGCTCTCCACCATCGAGCTCCGCCGCGCCGCGGTGCTCGAGGTCCGGCGCCGGCTCGGCCGCCCCCTGCCGTTCGACGACGTCCAGTTCCAGGCCTTCCTCGCCGGCCTGCGCCGGACCAAGGGTGTCCGGCCGGAGAAGAAGTCGGCGCTCCTCGAGGAAAACCTGCGGGCGGTCTTGCTGCTCCTCGATCCCAGCACGGCGCCGGCGCCGAAGCGGTGTTTGCGCGACCGGGTGCTGCTGCTGACCGGCTTCGCCGGCGGCTTCCGCCGCTCCGAGTTGGCCGGCTTCGACCTGCGGGATGTGAGCTTCACGGCCGAGGGATTGGTGCTGTTCGTGGCCGGTTCCAAGACCGACCAGGAACGCCGGGGCGAGGAGGTCGGCGTCCAGGCGGTGCCGGCATCGCCGCTCTGCGCCGTCACCGCGGTCTCGGCCTGGCTCGCGGCGCGGGGCGACACGCCCGGGCCGCTGTTCTGCCGGATCGACCGCGGCGGCCATCTGACCTATGGCGTCGACGGCCGGCTGCAGCCGATCGACACCAAGACCGTCGCCCGGCTCGTGAAGCGGGTGATCAAGGGGACGGGGCTGGGGGAGGGGGAGTTTTCCGGACACAGCCTGCGCGCCGGCATGATGACCGCCGCCGATCGCAAGGGCGTGCCGCTCGAGGCGGCGATGCAGCACGGCCGCTGGAAGGACGCCCGCACCGCCCGCGGCTACCGGCGGCATTCGAGCCTGTGGCAGGGGAATTTTACGGGTAAGCTCCTGATGGATGAATAATCCCCAACGTCTGGTCGATATAAGGGAGTGCCGCAAGATCTTATCGCCAGAATACGCTAAGCGCTCCGCCTCGCTCTACCGCTCGGTATAACAGCTTGTTTTGTCTGGGCTCTCGTTGGTTGAATGAGAAAGGCCGCATTGCACAATCTGGGATGTCCCGACCCCCGGAGGCAGAACGAAACGCGTCATGCAGCGGGGCAATTGGATCATAAAAGTTCCTAGTTCCCTTTATGTCCGGCCTAGCGTGCTCTGGCGGTAAAACCTTGAGGTGCCCCCTTCAATGTCGGCGGGGTCGGCATCAGCGGCATCGGCCTGTCGACGGTCAAAGCCAGCGGCGAGGTCTACAATCTGTCCGCCACACGCTCCACATCCGCAGAATTGCCCATCTCTGACTTTCCAAAAGGACTCTCAAAGCACGGTGCGCAAGCCCAAAATCGTCGGCGACGCTCTGATACGCTGGCTGGTTGTCAATATACTGAAGGTGACGTCGTTAGTCGCCGTAGACCGTGTCAAACAGTTGTAGTTTATCTAGATATGTCTGGAAGGAACCCGCAAGCCTTGCAGCGTTCTCGGCAAAGAGGTCGCCATAGTCGAGCGGGACAAAATAGATGACGCCGGTCGCTCTTTCCACACAAAACAGATTAGCGCCCGCATCTTGGCCGAAGATGAGCATTTTCCCGAAATAAGATCTGTCTCTTTTCTCCATCCCGGCCGTCACTTCAGCAATGGTAGCTACCCCAGGGCGACCGGAAGAGGCTATGGGGTAAAATATGTCAATCGTTGAATAAATCGGCTCGGCTGTCGTCGTCTTGTTAGGCCGACCACCGTTATGCTTCTGGTAAAATTTGATGAACTGGTCCGCTCCCGGGAAAATAAGCGGACCACACTCCGCCTCGATCTGCGGCAGCGAAATGCCTGGCCCCGAGTTGGATATGGTGAGAATTGGGCTTTTGGCCATGTTTGATCCCTTTATTGTACGGTGGGGCAACGATGTAGAGGCTATCCTGCGGAGCGAGAGACTCCACCATGCGCCGGTCTTTCGACATCAGCACGCTGCCGAGGATGCCCCACCCCAGCGCCGATGCGTCCCGCTCCATCAGTTCGTGGGTATACCAGGCCATATGCGCGCGATAAAAACCACCGAGGCCGAGATGGACGATGCCAGCTTTGATCGGGGTTGGATCGAAACGAGGCGCCTCGATCGAGGTCCGCAGCGCCCGGATAGCCGATCGGTTCAATGCGATGAGTGTCATGACAAACCAGTGGTCAGATCGTCCGAGAGAATTTCTCGCACCAAAAGGCTCCAGGTATCGCGATCAATCGCAGCGAGCACGCCTCCCGAGTGCCGGCGCGTTACTCCCGACGACACCGCTCACTCCTCAACAGGTGTCCATCTAAAGTAAGTGGACACCTATTCTGGAGCCTCCCTGTCAACGCCAACAGGCGGTCGTCGGATCACGCTTACGGTTCATCCGCCGCGGTTGGCGGCCGATCGTGCTGCGTGACGGTGCCATCGATGCTGCCGCCTACGAGCTTTGTCTCTTTGCCGAGTTGCGGGACCGGCTGCGAGCTGGCGACGTCTGGGTGGTCGGCAGCAGGCAGTACCGGGCGGTGGAGGACCAGCTTGTTCCGAAGATCCCGAGCGACCTGCTGCCCCACGTGGCGCCGCTCAGCTGGCAGCACATCAACCTGACCGGCGATTACATCTGGACAGAGCCGCCCCGGCTCGATGGCGACGGGTTCCGGCCGCTTCTTGCTTCTGTTGAGCTGATGGCGGCCTGACATTCCGGGTTTGTCCCCTTAGCGTGGTTTTCTGCCCGTTCTATGTCGTCATCCCAGGACGGGCCGAATAGATGTAGCCGCTCTTAG
>NZ_JASATH010000369.1:0-2957 GCF_038440215.1 Inquilinus sp. OTU3971
CGCGCGCCCCCCCCCCACACCCCTCCCCCTACCCCCCTCCCGCAAGGGGAGGGGGGACAGGAAGGGAGTACGCTTTCCTGCCCGCGATCGTTCCCGGCCCCCCTCACGCCAGGAAGTGGCAGTTCCGCTCGATATGCTCGGCCAGGCCCAGCGTGTGGTCGCGGTCGAGGCGGGCGGCGAGGTCGGCGTCGCGCCGCTCCAGCGCCTCGATGATCCGCAGATGGTCCTGGATCGAGCGGTCGGCGCGGTCGGCCTCGCGGATGGTGCGGCGCCGGATGGCGTCGATCTGCAGGAACAGGTCGGCCGTGCGGGCGACGATCAGCCGGTTGCCGCCGAGCCTGACGATCGCCCGGTGGAAGGCGATGTTGGCGTCGGAATAGCCCTCGATCTCCGCCGCCGGCCGGCCCTCGAAGCCTTCGAACAGGCCGCGCAGCGCCGCGATCTCCGCCGCCGTCGCCCGGGCCGCCGCCAGCCGCGCCGCCATGCTCTCCAGCGCCGCCCAGACCTGCACCATCTCGACGATCTGGCGCTTGGTCCGGCGCCGGACGAAGATGCCGCGGCGCGGCAGGGTCAGGACGAAGCCCTCCTGCTCCAGCACCGTCAGGGCCTCGCGGATCGGGGTGCGGCTGACGCCGAGGTCGCGGCACAGCTGCCGCTCGTCCAGCCGGATCTCGCCGGGATGGTCGTACAGGTCCATCGCCGAGATCGCGTGCTTCAGCGCCAGATAGGCCTGGGCGCGGAAGCTGTCATTCGCGTCGAGGCGTGAGAGCGCCAGCCGGGTGCTGATCCGCGCCTCGAGCACGGTCCCCTCCCCGTCCCTCAGTCCGCGGCGACGATCGGCTTGGTGCCGCCGCGCAGCCGCGCGATCGCCAGCGAGATCAGCGGCCAGCACAGCATCGCCAGGGCCAGGGCGCAGATGCCGCCGACCAGGCCGTTCGACCAGAAGATCGACAGGCTGCCCTGCGACGACAGCATCGCCTGCCGGAACGAGCCTTCCGCCATGTCGCCCAGCACCAGGGCCAGGACCAGCGGCGCCAGCGGATAGGACAGCTTCTTGAACAGGTAGCCGACGACGCCGAAGACCAGCATGACGCTGATGTCGGCCAGGGCGTTGTTGACCGTGTAGGCGCCGACCGCGCAGATGACGATGATCACCGGCGCGATGATGCTGAACGGGATGCGCAGGATCGAGGCGAACAGCGGCACCGTGGTCAGCACCACGATCAGCCCGGCGATGTTGCCGAGATACATGCTGGCGATCAGGCCCCAGACGAAGTCGGGATGCTCGACGAACAGCAGCGGCCCGGGCTGCAGGCCCCAGATCAGGAGGCCGCCCAGCAGCACCGCCGCGGTCGGCGACCCCGGGATGCCGAGGGTCAGCATCGGCAGGAGCGCGCTGGTGCCGGCGGCATGGGCCGCGGTCTCGGGCGCGACCACGCCCTCCATCTCGCCCTGGCCGAAGCGCTTGCCGTTGCGCGAGAACCGCTTGGCCAGGCCGTAGCTCATGAACGAGGCGGGGGTGGCGCCGCCCGGGGTGATCCCCATCCAGCAGCCGACGATCGCGCCGCGCACCGCCGTGACCCAGTATTTCGGCAGCTGCTTCCAGGCCTCCAGCACCACCTTGGCGTTGATCTTCGCGCTCTTGCCGCGGAAGGCCAGGCCTTCCTCCATGGTCAGCAGGATCTCGCCGATGCCGAACAGGCCGATCACCGCGATCAGGAAGTCGAAGCCGCGCAGCAGCTCGGTGGAGCCGAAGGTCATGCGCAGCTGGCCGGTGACGGTGTCGAGGCCGACCGCGGCCAGGGCGAAGCCCAGCATCATCGAGGCGATCACCTTCAACGGCGCCTCGCGCCCCATGCCGATGAAGCTGCAGAAGGTGAGAAGCTGGACCGCGAAGAACTCCGCCGGTCCGAAGCGCAGGGCGAAGCTGGCGATCAGCGGCGCCAGGAAGGTCAGCAGCACGACGGCGATGAAGGCGCCGAAGAAGGAGGAGGTGAAGGCGGCGGTCAGCGCCTCGCCCGCCTTGCCCTGCTGGGCCATGGGATAGCCGTCGAAGGTGGTGGCGACCGACCACGGCTCCCCGGGGATGTTGAACAGGATCGAGGTGATGGCGCCGCCGAACAGCGCCCCCCAGTAGATGCAGGACAGCATGATGATCGCCGAGGTCGGCGACATGGCGAAGGTGAGCGGCAGGAGGATGGCCACGCCGTTGGCGCCGCCCAGCCCGGGCAGGACGCCGATCAGCACGCCGAGCGTGATGCCGACGAACATGTAGACGATGTTCATCGGGTCGGCGAGCACGCCGAAGCCGTGAATCAGAGAATAGAGAGCGTCCAACGGTCCCTCCCAGCGTTTCGCCTCGCCCGCTGCGCGCGGGTCTGTCGTTGTTCCGATCGGCCGGCTAGTAGCCGAGCATGGTCTCGAGCGGCCCCTTGGGCAGCGGCACCAGGAACCAGATCTCGAACATCAGGAAGAGCGCGACCGGCACCAGGATCGCGACGGGCACGATCTTCGCGACCGGGTATCTGCCGAGCCAGCGCATGAAGAAGGCGATGAACAGAGCCGCGGCGACATAGAGGCCGGTGAAGCCGATCAGCGCCACGAACACGATGGTCGGCACCAGCACCTTGAGCACGAGCTTGAGCTGCGACCGGCCGACGAAGGCGCCGAGGTCGGCCGACCGGCCGAACAGGTTGACCAGCAGCGTGCCGGCGCTGGCCAGGAACAGGGCGACGCCGACATAGAACGGGAAATAGCCCGATTCCGGGCCGTCATAGGCCCAGCCGATGCCGACCCGCAGGCTGTCGACCATCACCACGACGGCGACGATCATCAGGACAGCTGCGACGACGATCTCCATCGTCCGCATGCTGACGGTGCTCTCGGACCCCTGGTCGTGGTTCGCCATGCCTGATCCTCCTCGGGGGACGGGGCGGGGGCGGGCCGGCCCCCCCGGG
>NZ_JASATH010000370.1:0-2949 GCF_038440215.1 Inquilinus sp. OTU3971
GGGGGCGGGGTCTGCGCGCGTCCGCGCGCGAAAGGGCGCCCATGACCGATGACGGTTCGCGCTGCGGCAGCCCCCTCCCCCCCAACCCCCTCCCGCGGGGGGAGGGGGAGGATCAAAGGCCAGGTCGGAGCAGACGCGGTCAGCCCCGCCGGGCGGGCGCGTACCGCCACACCCCGTCCGCCCCCGTCTCCCGCGCCAGCTCGCCGGCGGCGACCAGGCGGTTCAGATGGGCCGTCGCCTCGCCCACCGCGAACATCATCTGCTGCCGGTCCAGCGCGCGGTGGAACATCGCCGCCATCAGCTCGGCCACCGTCGCCGGCCGGCGGCAGACCTCGCGGGTCAGGGCCAGCCGCTCCTCATGATGGGCGGCCAGCCAGTCGATCCGCTGGGTCAGGCCGAAGAAGGGCAGGCCGTGCGAGGGCAGCACCAGCGTCTCCGCCGGCAAGTCCCGCAGCACGGCAAGGCTGCGCAGGAAATCCGCCAGCGGGTCGGCCTCGGGCTCCGACGGCCAGACCGAGACGTTCGGGCTGATCTTCGGCAGCACCTGGTCGGCCGAGATCAGGATCCCGCGCCCGGCATCGTACAGGCAGGCCATCTCGCTGGAATGGCCCTCGCCCACGATCACCCGCCAAGGCCGGCCGCCGATCGCGAGCGTGTCGCCGTCGCGGATGCGGCGGGCGGCGACCGGGATCGGCGAGACGCCGCGGCGATAGACGTTGCCGCGCGCCTCCACCATCTCCGCCGCCTCGGCCGGCAGGCCGGCGGCGCGGTAGAAGGCGGCATGCGCGGCCGCCACCTCGGGCCGGTCGTCCGACCAGGTGGCGCGGGCCGTGGCGTATTCCGACAGCGTCATGGTCAGCGGCGCCCGGAAGCGCTCGCACAGCCAGCCGGCCAGGCCGATATGGTCGGGGTGCATGTGGGTGACCAGCACCCGGCGGATCGGCTTGTCCTGCAGCGGCCCGGCCAGGAGGGTGTCCCAGATCTCGCGCGAGGCGGCGTTGCCGATGCCGGTGTCGACCAGCAGCCAGCCGGGAGCGCCCCCGGCGTCGGCGTCATCCTGGAGGAGCCAGAGGTTGACGTGGTTCAGCGCCATCGGCAGCGGGAAGCGCAGCCACAAGAGGCCGGGCGCCACCTCCACCGGCACGCCGGGCTCGGGCGCCGTGGGGTGGGGATAGGTCAGGGTCGGTGCGTCCATGGCGCGCATCCTCGCCATGTCCGGCGGCGGCGCCAAGCGATTGTTGCGCAGGGCCGCCCTCTCCGCCCCTCCCCTGTCGCTGGCGGAACAGCGGGCGGCGTTCGGCTGGCGGCGTGCCGCGCCGCCCTGCCCTACCTCTCGCATCGAGACGAAGCGAGCCCCCCGAATCATGAGCCACATGCCCGCGGCCGACACGGCCGTCCTGACCCTCGACGGCGACAGCCTCGGCATCGCCGCGCTGGCCCGCTTCGCCGCCGGCGCCACCCGGCTGGCCCTGTCCGACGCCGCCTGGGACCGCATCGCCGAGGCCCGCGCCGTGGTCGACCGCATCGTCGAGGCCGGCGCGCCGGCCTATGGCATCACCACCGGCTTCGGCTCGCAGAAGGATTTTTCCGTCGACCCGCGCCGCGACGCCGCCTTCAACCTCGCCGTGCTGACCGGCCACGCCACCCGCGCCCCCGGCCGCCGCGCGCCCGCCGCGGTGATCCGCGCCGCGCTGGCGGTGCAGCTGAACGGCTGGGCCCGCGGCTGGTCCGGCGTGCGGCCGGCGCTGTGCGCGGCGCAGCTGGCCCGCGCCAATGCCGGCGTGGCGCCCGATGTCCGCACCGGCAGCTCGGTCGGCGCCTCGGACATCGTCGCCCTGTCGCAGCTCGCCTTGCCGCTGGTCGGCCGCGCCTCCGACGGTCCCGCCCCCGACGGCCTCGCCTCCGCCGTGCCGCCGCTCGACGGGCTGGCGGCGAAGGAGGCGATGTCGCTGCTCAACAGCAACGCCCTCACCCTCGCCGCCGGCGCCCTGGCCCTGGCCGAGGTCAGGCGGCTGCTCGACGCGCTCGACCTCGCCGCCGCGCTGGCGCTGGAGGGCTTCCGCGGCAACCCCGGCGCCTGGTCGGTGACGGTGGAGCGCGCCCATCCGCAGGCCGGCCACGCCGCCTCCGGCCAGTCCCTGCGCCGGCTGCTGGCGGACAGCGCCCTGTGGCAGACCGGCGCCCCGCGCCTGCTGCAGGACCCGCTCAGCCTGCGCTGCGCGCCGCAGATCCACGGCGCCGCCCGCACCGCGCTGGCCTGGGCGTGGGAGGCGTGGGAGGGCGCGCTGAACGCCGTCGCCGACAACCCGCTGGTCGACCGCGCCACCGGCACCGCGGTGTCGCATGGCAGCATGGAGACGACGCTGCTGGCCGTCGCGCTCGACGCGCTGCGCCTCGCGGTCGGCAAGGCCATCGAGGCCTCGGGCGAGCGGGTGCACAAGCTGCAATGGCCGACCTTCAGCGGCCTGCCCGCCGGGCTGGCGGCCGAGGCCGGGGCGGCCGGCGGGGTGCAGTTCCTCAATCTCGGCCACATCGCCGCGGCCAAGGTCGCCGCCGCCCGCATCGCCGCCCAGCCGGTGGCGCTGCAGTATCGCGGCCAGGTCTGCGACGGGGTCGAGGATGTCGGCGGCATGGCGCCCTTCGCGGTCGAGGAGACCGAGCGCCAGCTCGACGCCGCCTGGACCGCGGTGGCGGTCGAGGCCGCGGTGGCGGCGTGGGCGATCGCCCGCCGCGACCTGCCCATCGACGGGCTCGGCCTGGGCCTGCGCGATCCGTACCGGGCGATCCGCCCGCTGCTGCCGATCGGCCGCGAGGGCGAGGTCCCCTTCGACCTCGCCCCCATGGAGACCTGGCTCCGGGCGTGGGAGCCGCCGGCCCTGCGCTAGAGCACGAAGTCGCCGGCGACGAGGCCGATGGCTCCGGTGAGGACGATGTGGAAGTCCGAGGCCT
>NZ_JASATH010000371.1:0-2937 GCF_038440215.1 Inquilinus sp. OTU3971
GGGATTCCAGTTTTGTCGATGCCGCTTCTGGGTGGCCCCTGGATCGCGGGGTCAAGCCCGGCGATGACAATGAGTTGAGGTTTCACCTCATTCCGACCGAACAGACGGGCCCGAGGATCAACCATGACGAGACCACGCAGGAAGGCTGATTTCCCCGTCCACGAGGTCCGGCGCTACCTGGAACCCGGGCCGATCGTGCTGGTGTCGTCGCGCTGGCGCGACCGGACCAACATCATGACCCTGGGCTGGCACACCGTGATGGAGTTCTCGCCGTCGCTGGTCGGCTGCATGATCTCCGGCGGCAACCACAGCTTCCGCCTGATCCGCGACAGCGGCGAATGCGTCATCAACCTGCCGACCACGGCCCTGACCGACACGGTGGTCGGGATCGGCAACACCTCCGGCGCGAAGATCGATAAGTTCGAAAAGTTCGGCCTGACCGCCGAGGCGGCGCAGGAGGTCGGGGCGCCGCTGATCCGCGAGTGCCACGCCAGTTTCGAGTGCCGGCTGCACGACGACGCGCTGGTCGACCGCTACAATTTCTTCATCTTCGAGGTGGTGAAGGCGCATGTGGCGCCGACGCCGAAGCACCCGAAGACGCTGCACTACACCGGCGGCGGGGTGTTCGTGACGGCGGGCGGGGTGCTGGACCGGAGGGCGCTGTTTCGGCCGGGGATGCTGTAACGGATCAGGCCGTCGGCAAGCGGCCCAACAGTTCCCTCACCCGCTCGAGATAGCTCTCCACCGGATGGTCGCTGGCCGGGCGGCGCCAGGTTTCGGCACGGGCCAAGCGGGCTGCGGTCTCGGAGCCGATCGCCGGCACTGCGGCCGCGATTGCCCGCATCTCCGCCAGGTCGCCGTTGCAGTGCAGGGCCAGGTCGCAGCCGGCGGCCAGAGCCCGCTCAGCCCGGCCCGGCAGGGATCCGGACAGCGCGCCCATCGACAGGTCGTCGCTGCACAGCACCCCGTCGAAGCCGATGCGGCCGCGCACCGCATCGCGGATCGCGGTCGGCGACTGGGTGACCGGATGGTCCGGATCGAGCGCGGTGAAGACGAGATGCCCGGTCATGCCCCAGGGCAGGCCGGCGAGATCCCGGAACGGGGCGAAATCGGTGCGCTCCAGCGTCTCCAGATCGGCCTCGACCAGCGGCAGGGCGACATGGCTGTCGACCCGTGACCGGCCATGGCCGGGCAGGTGCTTGATCACCGGCAGGGCGCCGCCGTCGAGCAGCCCTTCCGCCACGGCGCGGCCGAGCCGGGCGACGACCGCCGGATCGCCGGAGAAGGCGCGGTCGCCGACCACCGTGCGGTCGGCGCCGGGCAGGTCGAGATCCAGCACCGGCGCGGCCACGATGTCGATGCCGGCGGCGCCGGTGGTGAGCGCGATGGCGGTGGCGTTGGCGCGGGCCGCCGCCTCCGCCGCATCGCTATCGACCGACCACAGGGCGCCGAAGCGGCCGGCTGCCGGGAAACCGGGCCAGTGCGGCGGCCGCAGCCGGGCGACGCGCCCGCCCTCCTGGTCGATCATCACCGGCGCATGGCGGCCGACCGCGTCGCGCAGATCGGCGACCAGCGCCGCGAGCTGATCCGGCATTTCGCAGTTGCGGCGGAACAGGATGAAGCCGAGCGGATCGGCGTCGCGGAAGAACAGCCGCTCCTCGGCCGTCAGGACGGGACCGGCGCAGCCGAACAGGATCGCCTTGGACATCAAGGAAACTCAGCGGGGAACGACGAGGCAGCCGGTCTTCTCGCTGGCCAGGGCCTCGCACAGCCGCGTCGCCGTCGCCTGGTCGAGCGGCACGGCCTGGACGCGGTAGCCGAGCCGGGTCGAGGCCGAGACCTGCGGCACGGCGAGCTGCAGCGCGCCGAACAGCTCCGGGAAGCGGCGCTGGAAGCGGGCCCATTCGGCCTGCGCCTCCTGCGGCGAGGTCACCGCCGCGATCTGGGCCGCGAAGCGCCCGGCCGGCACGGCGACGATCGCCGGCATGGAGGGCACGGCCGCGACCTGCGCCGGCGCATGGGCATCGGGGTCGATCCAGCCGCCGGCGGCGGCCGGGTTGGCCAGCAGCGCCGCGATCGGGTCGGCCGGCTCCGGGCCTGCCTGGGGTGCAGGGGCGATCGGCTCGACCGGAGCGTCCGGCGCCAGAGCGGCGGTCTGGACCGGGGCCGGATCGGCAACGGGCGCCGATGCGGGATTCGCGTCGGCCGGCGCTGCGGCGACGGGCTCGGGCTGCGGGGCCGTCTGGACCGGCGCGGCGGGTTCGGGCGGCGGCGCGGCCTGGCCGGGGCGCGCCAGCAGGATCTCCACCACCCCGGCCCCGGGCGCGGCGGCCGGCAGCGGCAGACGCCAGCCGCGCTGGTCGGTGCCGGCCTGGACGGGCCGCGGCATCGGCTGCTCCGGCGGCGGCAGCACGGTGGCCACATTCACCGGCGCCTGGCGGCGGCCGAGATCCTGCAGCACGAGGCGGTCCTGGTTCGGGATGTCGATGCCGCCCGGCTGCTCCGGCCGGGTGCGGAATTCGGCGCGGTCGGCGCGGATGATCGGCACCCCGCCCTCCATCGTCACCGAGCCGCCGGAGGTGTAGGTCGAGATCAGGACGCCGGCGAACAGGAGGATCACGACCAGGATCACCCCGGCCGGGACGATGATGCGCCAGGGCGGCGAGGCCTGCACCGGCCTGAGCTGGACCGCGGCAGGCGCAGTCATGGGCAGCGCGTGCGGCGCCTCCACCCATTGTCCGTTCGGCGCGAGTCGCAGTTGCGTGGCAGTGTCGACCATACTATCCCCCGACTGATTCGGAATCGTAACGCGAATCGGAGAAACGGGCGATAAGAAATTGATTCAATGATGAATCATTCTGGAGATGCCCCTCCTGAGCCGTCATGCCCGGGCTTTGACCGGGCATCCAGAGACTGTCGACACCTTCTGGATTGCCG
>NZ_JASATH010000372.1:0-2922 GCF_038440215.1 Inquilinus sp. OTU3971
CGGCCCCTGCCGCAGGGGATAGGGCCGGGAGCGGGGCCGGCGTCCGAAGCCCTAAACAAAAGCGGTCGCCGCGCCGGCGCCCCGACACCGGACATTCGCCGGACTGGCGGCAGTCGACCATTGCAGACGCTAGGCCACGGACGAATCGACATTCAGCGCAGCCAGAGGATGATGGCGGCGAGATGGATGAAGGCCATGTAGTGAGCGGCCCGTCGGTCGTATCGTGTGGCGAAGCGGCGGAAGTGTTTGAGCTTGTTGAAGCAGCGTTCGATCCGATTGCGGTCCCTGTAGGCGATCTCGTCATGCGGGATGAGCACCTTCCGTGACCGGTTTGAGGGGATCGCCGCCTCGGCCCCGATCTCGTCGATGAAGGCACGCAAGTCGTTGCTGTCATAGGCCTTGTCGGCGAGCACGGCCTTGGCCTGGAAGCCGTCGAGCAGGGCTTTGGCGGTGAGGCTGTCGTGGCGCTGGCCGGCGGTCAGCGCGAAGCGGAGCGGCCGACCCAGCCCGTC
This sequence comes from Inquilinus sp. OTU3971, assembly GCF_038440215.1. Lineage (NCBI taxonomy): Bacteria > Pseudomonadati > Pseudomonadota > Alphaproteobacteria > Rhodospirillales > Rhodospirillaceae > Inquilinus > Inquilinus sp. OTU3971. Next base: position 513 of record NZ_JASATH010000372.1, read on the forward strand.
GCAGACCATGTGGATCTTGGTCGTCAGTCCGCCTCGGGAACGCCCCAGAGCCTGATCCTAGGCCCCCCTTTTCCGCTCGCCGCCTGCTGGTGGACCCGGACCAGGGTGGTATCCAGCATCAGGTACCGGTTGTCCCTATCCTTGATCAGCTCGGCGAAGACCCGCTCCCAGACGCCGGCTTTGGCCCAGCGGGTGAAGCGCTTGTGCACGCTCTTCCACTTGCCGTAGCGCTCGGGCAGGTCCGGCCAGTGGGCGCCGGATCGCAGAACCCACAAAACCCCGTTCACGAACAAGCGGTTATCCGTTCCCGTCCGACCGGGATCGCCCGCCTTTCCGGGCAGAAGCTCAGCGATCCTCGCCCATTGCGCCTCACTCAGCTCGTAGCGCTTCACCCCCATCCGTCCGCTCCGAATCAGCAAATCCGGAACCTATTGATTCTGGAGGCTTCTGTGAGGTCGCGCGGCGCGGGAGCGGCAGCCGGCTCGGCGCGACCTCACAGAAGCCTCCAGATTCCCATGCGGGCCCGATTGTGATTCAAACTTCGGATGGAACGCTTCGTACTGACTGACGCCCAATGGGCGAAGATGGAACCGCATTGCCTGGGCAAGCCGACGGACCCTGGCCGAAGCGGTAAGGACAACCGGCTCTTCGTCGAAGCCGTGCTTTGGATCGTTCGCACAGGAAGTCCGTGGCGGGACCTGCCGGCCTTCTTCGGCAAGTGGAACAGTGTCTTCACGCGATATCGCAGCTGGGTCAAAGCCGACGTTTTCGTTCGGCTTTTCGAAGCCTGTCCGGACCAGCCGGACATGGAATACGCCATGGTCGACGCCACCATCGTCAAGGTCCACCGCCACGGCCAGGGCGCAAAAGGGGGACTCAGAGCCAGGCCATAGGCCGCTCCAAGGGCGGCATGACAACCAAGATCCTCGTCCTGTGCGACGCGCTCGGCAACCTTGTGCGTTTTGGCCTGCTGCCCGGTCAGCGGTTCGACACGGTCGGCGTCGATCCGCTCATCGCCGGCGTCTGCTTCGACGCCCTGATCGCCGACAAGGCCTTCGACAGCAACGTCATTATCGCCAACCTCAACCAACGCGGGGCCAAGATCGTGATCTCCCAGCACCCGCGCCGAAAAAAGCCGCTGCCCATCGACACCGAGATGTACAAATGGCGCCACCTGATCGAGAATTTCTTCTGCAAACTCAAAGAGTTCAAACGCATCGCCATGCGCGCCGACAAAACCGATCAGAGCTTCTCCGCCTTCATCCATCTCGCCGCTGCCGTCATCCATTCCAGATGAATCTCAACAATCCCTAGGACGCCATCGCCCATGAGCTTGACAATGCGCCCCTGATATTCAGCGATGAGTGGCTCGATGATCTCCTTACGACATGCCTTGAGCAGGGCAAGAGTGCCGTCTTCGTCGCGCTCCATGAGCGCTGAGTAGCCGACCACGTCCGCTATCAGCATGGCCGCCAGCCGTCGATCGACCCGCGCCGCCGCCATTGGCCGCTCTCCTCACGCAGGCCACCGCCAGCCTGCCCCTCGCCGATTGAGGCCAACTCCATCATACGCGCGACGGACATTCTCGACGATACGCTTGGGCTCAATGTTTCGGGGGGTGTGAATAGGCGCCAGATCGGGATCCCTCAGTATCGCGTGAAATCAGGCACTTACCGCGCCGATCGGTAACAGGGGCAATAGCCCGGGCGTGTCAGGGCGGGAGCGCGGTCTGACCGACGAGGTCCGGCAGGAATGGGACGGGCGGGTTGCCTGGGATGGCGAGCCTTGCGCCGAGGTAGTCCCAGAAGGAGATGCCGAGCTTCGAGCAGGTCTTCCGCGCCCTTAACGAAATATTGACAGTCCAACCAAAGCGGCGCTCCGTGGTTCGACGGGGATGGATCTTGGCACTCTTGGTTGATGCCGGCCTTCGCCGTTACGATAGGGAGGATGCAATGCCGACAGTCATTGGCCACCATAACATTACAAAGGGCACGAAGCACTGGCTCGACTCGCCGAAGCGCAAAGAGCTTTTTGGTCCGCTCGGCGTGACCAACATACGAACATTTGTAGATCCACAAAATCCGACTCGGGTGGCCGTTCTTATGGACGTTCCGGACATGGACGCCATGATGAAAGCTATGCAGAGCAAAGCAGCCACGGATGCGATGGCCTTCGATGGAGTGGTGCCAGAGTCCTTGGTGATCCTGGTCGAATCGTAAAGGTAATTGCTCCGCTGGCCAAGGTTAGCAGGCTTTGGTCAGCGGTTGCCGTGCGGTTCCGGGTGTTCCGGAAAATCGCCGGCCTTGAAATGGGCGCCGGTCGGCACAATCACTGAATGATTGCGAGACCTTCATCTGCTGTCCTGGTGCGCCGCCATGCCCGTTGCCCACACCGCGCCCGACCTCATCGC
>NZ_JASATH010000373.1:0-2913 GCF_038440215.1 Inquilinus sp. OTU3971
CCCCGCCCTCCCCCGGGACTGCAATCCCCAAACCGGCCAGCAGATCCTACCCAAATGGATCATTGCAAATTAGATAAAATGCTGTATTTTGTAGGTATATAGTCAAAGTATACGAGTCGCATAGGATCAGAGGGGGACCACCATGCCCTTCACGCAATTCGACAGCTCCGGAATTTCCCCGTCGACGGCACCTGGGGCCATCCAGACATCGCTGGTCGGCCGCCAGGAGGAGATCCATTCCCTCCGCCAGAACGCCGCCCGGATCCTGCGGGTCCTCCGCAGGGTTCGCGAAAGCTGGTGCGAGAATGACATTCCGCCGGCGCAGGAGCGGTGGGTGCTGGACCAGATTCTGTGGTGCCTGCAGGCCAGCCAGAATCCGCCGTCCGGCGACGAGTACGACCGGATTGAGGCTGCCGGACAGGTGCTCTCGCTGCTGGTCGAGATGCCAGGCGCCAACTTCGAGCCCGACGAATGGGACGATGCCGACTACGACCTTGTGGATTTCGACGCCGATCTCGATGAGGCGGAGTTCCTGGTGACCGGGAACGCCTGGTAGCCGGCCCGGCGCCGGCCGCTGCTGGACCTGTCCCCGTCGCATGCCGAAAAGCTTTGCCGCGCGAGTGGCCTTGTCCTAATCCGAGACGACACTCTTGGCGCGGTACATCTTGTCCCTCTCTCTCGGCATCGACACCGGCGGCACCTTCACCGATGCGGTGCTGTTCGACCCCGGCCGCGGCGTCGTCGCCGCCGCCAAGCGGCTGACCACCAAGCACGACCTGGCTCTGGGCATCGGCGCCGCGATCGACGCGGTGCTGGAGCAGCACCCGGCCGAGATCGCCTTCGTCGGCCTGTCCACCACCCTCGCCACCAACGCCGTGGTCGAGGGCCAGGGCAACCCGGCCTGCCTGATCCTGATCGGCTATCCCGAGGCGGCGCTGGACCGCGCCGGCCTGCGCGAGGCGATCGGCGGCGACCCGGTGGTGGCCGTGGCCGGCGGGCACCGGCCCTCGGGCGAGGAGCAGGCGCCGCTCGACCTCGATGCGGTCCGCGCCGCCGTCCTGCGCCACGCCCCTGCCGTCACCGCCTTCGCCGTGGCCGGCTATTTCGCGGTGCGCAACCCGGCGCATGAGCAGGCGGTGCGCGACCTGGTGGACGACCTGACCGGCAAGCCGGTGACCTGCGGCCACGAGCTGACCTCCGGCCTCGACGCGCCGCGGCGGGCCCTGACCGCCCTGCTCAACGCCCGGCTGATCCCGCTGACCGCGTCGCTGATCCGGGCGGTGCGCGGCCGGCTGGACGCCCGCGGCATCAAAGCGCCGCTGATGGTGGTGAAGGGCGACGGGTCGCTGATCGCCGACCGCTTCGCCTTGGCCCGGCCGGTCGAGACCGTGCTGTCCGGCCCCGCCGCCAGCGTCGTCGGCGCCCGCTGGCTGACCGGCCGCGAGGACTGCTTCGTCTCGGATATCGGCGGCACCACCACCGACATCGCCATCCTCAAGGACGGCCGCCCCCTCGTGAATCGCGAGGGCGCCCAGGTCGGCGGCTGGCGCACCATGGTCGAGGCGGTGGAGATCCGCACCTTCGGCCTCGGCGGCGACAGCGAGGTGCGGATCGAGCCGGGAATCGGCCTGGCCGTCGGGCCGCGCCGGTCGGTGCCGCTGAGCCTGCTGGCGCACCAGCATCCGGAGATGCTGGCGGCGCTGCGCCGCCAGGCCGATCGGGCCGAGGGCATCAGCCTGGACGGCCGCTTCGCCCTGCGGCTGCGCGCGCTCGACACCGACACCCTGTCGCCGCCGGAGCGGCGGATCTGGGACGCGCTGGCCGACGGGCCGCAGCCGCTGGAGACGGTGCTGAGCAGCCACCTGCTCGACCGGCCGCTGGAGCGGCTGGTGGCGCGCGGGCTGGTGATCCTGTCCGGCTTCACCCCGACCGACGCCGCCCATGTGCTGGGGCTGCATGGCGGCTGGTCGCGCGACGCGGCGCTGCTGGGCGCGGCGCTGTGGGCCCGGCGCCCGGCCGAGCCGGGCTGGACCCCGCCGGTCGATGCCGAAGCCTTCGCCCGCTCGGTGCTGGAGCGGCTGACCGCCGACAGCGCGCTCGCCCTGGTCGAGGCGGCGCTGGCGCGCGACGGCGTCGCCGACCCGGCCCGCGAGGCCCGCGGCCTGCTGCCCCGCCGCGCTGTGGCGGGCGACCCCGCGGCCTCCGACCTGCTGCGCCCCACCCTCGCCCTCGGCCTGCCGCTGGTCGGCATCGGCGCCTCGGCCGCGACCTACTATCCGGAGATCGCCCGGCGCCTCGGCACCGAGAGCGTGGTGCCGGAGCATGCCGGCGTCACCAACGCCATCGGCGCGGTGGCCAGCGGCGTGCTGCAGCGGGCCATCGTCACCATCACCGCGCCGGAGGAAGGCCGCTTCCGCGTCCACGCCCCGGCCGGCATCCGCACCTTCGGCAGCCTGGAGGAAGCCGCCGCCCATGCCGAGGCCGAGGCGCGCGGCCGGGCCGAGGCCCTGGCCCGCGAGGCCGGCGGTCAGGAGGTGGCGGTCACCGTCACCCGCGCCGACCGGGTGGTATCGATGGCCGGCGGCCTCGACCTGTTCGTCGAAAGCACCGTCACCGCCACCGCCGCCGGCCGGCCGCGGATGGGGTGAGGCGGCGGATCAGCCTGAGCCGAAATTTGGCCTTCTATCCTCCCCCTCCCCTTGCGGGAGGGGGTAGGGGGAGGGGTTTTGGCGCCGATGGAATTGAACTTGAGCGTCACCACGGTCCTGCGGACATCCTGGCTGGTTCCACGCCGGCTCCCGTCATCGACACCCCCTCCCCCTACCCCCTCCCGCGGGGGAGGGGGAGAGTGAAAAGCATAGCCGGCTCAAGGATCGAACCCTGAAAAAGCTCCGCAAGTGGGAGAGGCTAGCC
>NZ_JASATH010000374.1:0-2848 GCF_038440215.1 Inquilinus sp. OTU3971
CAGTAAGACTAAGAGTCTGTTTGGAAATTCACGGATGGGCGTTTCGGCGGAGCATGATGCCGCCCATGGCGACGAGGATCATGGCGCGGGAGACGTCGATGCGCTTCTCGTAGTCGCGCACGAGACGGCGCCAGCGGATCATCCAGCCGAAGTTACCCACCAGGCCGCTGCCCGAGACGCTCATCTCAAACGAAAATCGCAACTGTAGTGCTAGACGACGGCGATGACGAAGAGGGAGAAGGCGACCGGCGCGAAGACCGGGGCAGCGATCCAGGTCGTGGCGACGACTGCGATCGCCGCCAGCACGGCCAGCGCCGTGCTGATCCCCCTGTCAGCCCGTCATGTGCCCCCGCAAGCGAGGCGCCCGCGCCGGTGGAGCGGCGCGGGCCTGCAGGCGCAGACTAGATCAGCTTCACCTTTCCCGTCGCCAGCTCGTAGATGCCGCCGACCACGAGAAGCTTCTTCGCGGCGACGCGGTCGGCCAGGATCGGGGCCGCGCCCTTCAGCCGGTCGACGGTCAGCCGAACGTTGGCTTCGGTCGCGGCCTCGAGCAGGTCGGCGGGCTTGCCCTTCTGGGCGTCGAGCACGGCTGGGCGAATGGCATTGATCAGGGACGGCAGATGGCCGGGCAGCTGGGTGCCGTTCTTGACCACGTCGATGGTCGAGGAGACGGCGCCGCAGCGGGTGTGGCCGAGCACCAGGATCAGCGGCGACTGCAGCACCGCGGCACCGTATTCGAGGCTGGCCAGACCGTCCTCATTGACGAAGTTGCCGGCGACGCGGACGACGAAGAGGTCGCCGGCGCCTTGGTCGAAGGCGAGTTCCGGCGCGACGCGCGAATCGGCGCAGCTGACGATCGAGGCAAATGGGTGCTGCGAGCGGTCCCGGGCCGCGCGCCCGGCCGAGAAGTCGCGTTGGTTCGGGGCGTTGGCGACGTAGCGGGCGTTGCCCTCTATCAGCCGTTTCAGCGCTTCCTCGCCGGTCAGCGGCGTGGGCGCCGGAGTGGCCGGCTCGGCCTGCGCCAGGGCCTGGCGGGACAAGCCGCCGGCCAGCGCCAGGCCCGCCCCCACCCCGAGAATGGACCGACGGGACAGGCCCCGGGACACATTTTCATGATAGCACAACACGCACATGGAACCCCTCCGATCCGTGTGGACACCCCAAGCCGTCCGGCGCCCGCACGGCGCCGGAGAGATCCGGCCCCTTTATGGTAGGAATGCTTCCTATGGGCGAACAGTCCAAAGTTTGCATCTATCTGGGGTTGTGGGAGGAGGAAGCCTGTGGGGATGCTCGAACCGGACGGAGGCCAGCCCCAGCCGCCACGCCTCGCCTGGACATCGACGCCACCGTCTGCACTGGACGACGAGGGCTATCGGGCAGCGATCGGCCAATGCGTAGACGCGATCCTGCGGATGCATCTCGGCGAGCGGCTGGTGAACAAGATCTTCGGCCGCAATCTGCAATCCCATGCGGCGGGGCTGATCGTGGTGATGCATCACGAGGCCCTGCTCGGCCTGGGGCCCCGGCCAACACTGCGAGCGATCCAGCAGGAGATGGGCCATGCCCGGACGCTCGCAGGCTTCGTCGCCCTGCTGCGCGCCGCCGGCTTCCTAGCCGTCGAGCCCGTGCCGCATGACGGCCGGTCGGCCTATCTAGTGCCGTTGCCGCCACTGATCGACGGCCTGCGCCAGTGGCTGTCACACCATCTGCACTGCGCGAAGACAGTGGGCCTGGTGCCGCAAAGGAGTGTCGATCGGCTGATCGCGGACGAGGTGCTGTATCGCCGTTTCCTCGGATTGTCGCGCGGGCTGCTGGCGCGCACGCGGCGGGTGATGACCGGCGACGGTGCCTGGGCCTGGTTCGACCGCTTTGACTGTGGCGACCGGATTGCCTTGATCCTGCTGCACGCGCACCACGCAGCCACGACCGGAGGAAGGGGGCCGCGCTGGTTCGATGTCGAGACGCGGGACATGGCAGCCCGGCTGGGCGTCTCGCATTCCCATGTTCGCAGCGTGCTGAACCGCGCCGAGGTCGCCGGGCTGGTCGAACAGGACCGGCGGTTGCACCGGATCGCGCTGACCGACCGCTTCCTGGCCGAGAGTTGGGCCTGGTTCGCCACTTTCTGGGGGTGGATCGCCGACCTGGCGAGAGAGACCGAGGCGGCCGGGATGTCCGAGCTCTCCATTTCCTCTCCCCGCAACCGAGACATCGGCACTTGAACGAGACACAGAGTCTCGCCCTGGACGAAATGGTGTGCAAAGGGGCTGGCTCTCGCCCCGATTTCGTCGAGACGGGTGCTGCGAAGCTGTGAGACGGCTACCGCGACCGGTCGTCTGAGTGGCGCCGGACCGCCGTTGCTCGTTGTCCGCGTCCGGCGCGCTCGGGACCCGCGACGAAAGAAGGCTCGGGCCGGATGGAGAATGTTGTTGCGGCGACCAGGCTGACTCGGGGAGGCAAGCGGCAGATCTCTCGTCGGGGGGCGAGGGGACGAAGACAGCAACGGCTACGCTTCGATGCTCATGCGCTCTGTCTCAATCTCGCCGCCGGCTTGACGGTTGCGAGCCATTGCCCGCATCGCCCGCATCCTAAGGTCCGGCATCCCTTCAATCCTGACCGATGGAGACCCGCATTGTCCCTGAGGGCCGCATGACCGGCACGCTGACCTTCCTGACGCTCGCAGGCCATGTGGCGCTGCTGCTGTGGGGCGTGCACATGGTGTCCACCGGGGTGATGCGCGCCTTCGGCTCGGAGCTGCGGCGGGTGCTGGGGGAGAGTCTGCGCTACCGCGCCAACGCCTTCGTCGTCGGGCTCGGGGTGACCGCGGCGCTGCAGAGCAGCACCGCCACCG
>NZ_JASATH010000375.1:0-2841 GCF_038440215.1 Inquilinus sp. OTU3971
CTGTCTACCGGGGCCCCGCCCTCCCGCCGTACCCGCCCCCCCCCCCCCGCCGCGGGCCTCGATGTATCCCGAGCGCCCGGCCTACAGCAGATAGTCGCCCTGCAGCGGCAGGACGTCGCTGCCCAGCTCGAGGCCGAGATTCTCGAGCGTGCCGTTGGCGAAGCCGAGGAGCCCGCCGACGATTCCACCGATGCTTCCGGCAAGGCCGGCGCCGCTGACATCGGCCCCGTACTCCACGCCGAGATGCAGGCCCTCCGCGAGGCCGGCGGCCAGGCCGCCATTGTCGCCGTTCAGCACCTGGCTGATCGGACCGAGGTCGATGGCGTCGCCGATGCTGAGGACGCCGTCGAGGGCGGCCACGACGCCCTCGGCCACCCCGTTGACGACCCCGCTGCCGGCATGGAGCAGGTCGCCCAGCACTTCACCGGCCAGCGGGACCATGTCGAGCGCGTCCCCGAGGTTGTCGGCCGCGCCGATCACGAGGCCGACGATGCCGCCGAGCGCGCCGCCGACGACTCCCAGAAGGCCGTCGTTTCCGGCTTCGGTGCCCTTGTCCAGGCCGACGTCCAGACCATGGCCCAGACCATCGACCGGATTGCCACTGTCGCCGCCCAGGAGCTGCCCCACGGCGCCCAACAGACCGCCAAGAAGATCAGTTGCCATATCGTGGATCTCCTCTATCGCTTCTGACAAGGCCTGCATTCGAAGCAATGCAAGGTCAATATCGCATAACCCGATATGGCGGTTATATCAACCCTTGACTAAAAATAAGAATATCCATTTGTCGAAAAATTCCATCAGAATTGACGGTACATGCCTTGCGGAGCCATTTTCATTCAGATTGAGATGTATTCGTTGGTTACTCTATCGATCCGGATCAGCCCTTCGCGCCAACAGGGCACCACGCCGCTCTGCTTGAGGACCGTGGCAGCGGCCCTCCGCGGCAATTCGCACCTGACCCGCGCGGCAAAACCGGCTAAAACCGCGCCGCGCGGCCACGGCCCACCCCTGGGCCGCCAGGAGCCGCGCCGGACCAGCGTGATGGGCTACGTCGTCAAAGAGATCTTCAAGACCCTGCAGGGCGAGGGCCGCCATGCCGGGCGCGCCTCGGTGTTCTGCCGCTTCGTCGGCTGCAATCTGTGGACCGGCCGCGAGCAGGACCGGGCCGAGGCGGTCTGCCGCTTCTGCGACACCGACTTCCTGGGCACCGACGGGCCGGGCGGCGGCCGCTTCGGCACGGCCGAGGCGCTGGCCGCGGCGATCGAGGCCTGCTGGGACGGGCCGGAGGCGGAGCGCTTCGTCGTCTTCACCGGCGGCGAGCCGCTGCTGCAGCTGGACCGCGCCCTGCTGGACGCCATCCATGCCCGCGGCTTCACTGCCGCGGTCGAGACCAACGGCACGATCGAACCGCCGGCCGAGCTGGACTGGGTCTGCGTCAGCCCCAAGGCCGGCGCGCCCCTGGCCGCGCGAAGCGGCGACGAGCTGAAGCTGGTCTATCCGCAGCCCGACCTGCTGCCCGAAGCGGTGGCGGAGCTCGACTTCACCCATTTCTGGCTGCAGCCGATGGACGGGCCGGACCGTGTCGCCAACACCGAGGCGGCGGTCGCCTATTGCCTGTCCCACCCGCAATGGCGGCTGAGCCTGCAGACCCACAAGCTGATCGGCATTCCATGAGAGTTGTCTGGCCATGAGGATCACCCAGGCCTTCACCTTCGAGGCGGCGCACCGGCTGCCGAACGTGCCGGCGACGCATCGCTGCCACCGGATGCACGGCCATTCCTACCGGGTCGAGCTGCGGCTGGAGGGGCCGGTCGACCCCGAATCCGGCTTCGTCGTCGACTTCTTCGATGTCGAGGCCGCCTTCGCGCCGATCCTGGCCCGGCTGGACCATTACTGCCTGAACGAGATCGCGGGGCTGGAGAACCCGACGGCCGAGCACATCGCCATCTGGATCTGGGACCGCGTGCGGCCGACGCTGCCGCTGCTGGCCGCCGTCGCCGTCTACGAGACCCCGAACTGCTGGGCCGAATACGATGGACGCTGACCAGGGCGAGAGGAGCGCGGCCGAGGGCGCGCTGGTGCTGTTCTCCGGCGGCCAGGATTCGGCCACCTGCCTGGCCTGGGCGCTGGAGCGCTTCGGCCGGGTCGAGACCGTCGGCTTCGACTACGGCCAGCGCCACCGGGTCGAGCTCGACGTCCGGCCCGGCATCCTGGACGCGATGCGCGACCGCTTCCCGGCCTGGGCCGGGCGGCTGGGCGACGACCACATGCTGGATTTGTTGGTGCTGGGCCAGGTCAGCGACACGGCGCTGACCCGCGACGTCGAGATCGCGATGCAGGACAACGGCCTGCCCAACACCTTCGTGCCCGGGCGCAACCTGGTGTTCGTGACCTTCGCCGCCGCTTTGGCCTATCGCCGCGGCCTGCGCCACCTGGTCGCCGGAGTCTGCGAGACCGATTATTCCGGCTATCCGGACTGCCGCGACGACACCATGAAGGCGATGCAGCTGGCGCTGAACCTGGGGATGGAGAGCCGCTTCGTCCTGCACACGCCGCTGATGTGGATCGACAAGGCCGAGACCTGGCGCCTGGCCGAGTCGCTGGGCGGCGAGGCGCTGGTCGGCCTGATCCGCGACGAGACCCACAGCTGCTATCGCGGCGACCGCAGCCAGTCGCACGACTGGGGCCGTGGCTGCGGCGAATGCCCGGCCTGCAATCTGCGCGCCGAGGGCTGGCGCCGGTTCCGGGCCGCACCTTAGGCCCGCTCGGCGGCGCGGGCTGGGGGGGGGGGGGGGGGGGGGGGGGGGGGGGGGGGGGGGGGGGGGGGGGGGCGGGGGGGGG
>NZ_JASATH010000376.1:0-2840 GCF_038440215.1 Inquilinus sp. OTU3971
CCGGGCCGGTTCTGGGCTTCGAGAACCCCCTCCCCCTACCCCCCTCCCGCGAGGGGAGGGGGGACTAAAAAGAATAGACCGGGAAGATCGTTGACAGGTTTTCTGGTCGGCAAAAAAGGGGCCGGGCGCGATGGCCCGGCCCCTCATCGTCAGCTCGTTTCCGTCAGCGGATGGTCAGCGCGCCCTTGAACAGCGGGCTGCGCTTGGCTGCCGCCGCGCGCTTGGCCGCGGAGGCCGCGAACTCGAGGGTGTCGACCACAGGGTCGCGCCGCATGCCGAACACGATCACCGAATTGGCAATGGCGTCGCTGAACTGGTCCAGCGCCGTGTTGCTGATGTTGGCGATGCCGTCGCAGGGCGCGTGGTAGCAGGCATCGTAGGGCTGGCCGGCGGTGCCGCCGTAGATCCGCGCCTCAGCCTCGGACTTGACGTTCTCGGCGCCGCTGAACAGGCCGCCGGCCGGGATGCCTTCGGCGATGAACGGGCCGTAGTCGGACCGGCCGTCGAAGGCGGTGGGGCTGGTGGCCAGGTTCTTCTGGGCGAAATGCGCCAGGAACACGTTCTCGATCATGCCCGAGCCGTCCGGACCCGGGTCCGGCGTGTCGGAGCCGTTACCGTCATAGACGAAGCGAACGAAGTTCGGCGATCCGACCATGTCGAAGTTCAGGTTCAGCAGGATCTTCGCCTTCTCGGCGTCGCTGAGCGATTCGACGTAATGGGTCGAGCCGAGCAGGCCGAGCTCCTCGCCGCCCCAGAAGGCGAAGCGCACCTTGTTGCGCAGCAGCAGCTGGCGGCGGCCCACCTGCTCGGCGACCTCAAGATTGGCGGCGGTGCCGCTGCCGTTGTCGTTGATGCCCGGGCCGACCTGCACCGAATCGAGATGCGCGCCGACCGTGACGATCTTGTTGGGGTTGCCGAAGCGGGTGTCGGCGATCACGTTCCAGGTCGTCCGCGGCTCATTGATGGCCTCGACCTTGATGCGGACATTGACCGGGCCGGACTGGGCCTGGGTGTACAGCTCGTTGCCGACCTCGAAGGTGGTGAAGACCCCCGGGTAAGGCCGAGGTCCGCCCAGGCCCACGCCCTCGACCACCTCGGTGCGGCCCGGCTGGCCCTCGTTCATGATGATGACGCCGATGGCGCCGGCCGCCTCCGCCATCTCCGCCTTCTGGGCGAAGGTGCAGGTGCCGCGCTGGATCAGCGCGATCGCCCCCGCCGTCTCCGGCGGATAATCGGCGGCCTCGCAACCGCTGGCCGAGCTCGGCTCCGGCGTGGGCGGCAGCACGATGTTGTTGGTCGGCACCACCCGGCCGGTGACCTCGGTCGAGGCGGAATAGAGCGTGGTCGCGAAATCGGTGTTGGGCGTATAGGTCCGCGGCGACGGCGACACCCGCTCGAACTCCGGCGTGCCGGTCTCCAGGAAGAAGTCGAACTGGAACGGCTGGAGCGTGACCTGGTAGCCGGCGCGCTGCAGCCGCTGCTTCACATAGTCGACCGAGGCCTTGTAGCCCGGCAGGCCGGCGGCACGATTGCCGCCATTGGCGGTGGCGATCGCCTGCAGCGCGGTCAGGTGCTGGCGGATGCGGGTGACCGTGACCGCCCGCTGCAGGTCGGCGCTGATCAACGCGGTGATCAGGTCGCCGATCAGGCCGCGCTGGGCGGACGCCGACGGGGCGGTGTTGGTGGTGGCGGCCAGGGCCGAGGACGCAGGAATGGCGATGGCGGTCGCCAGCAAGGCGGCCGCCAGATGACGCGTTTTCACGATGGTCCCCCTTCGTCGTTTGCGGTGGGGCTTGTGGCCGCCCGGATCGCAATCGAATGGCCTCGCTCCGGCCAGCCTCCCCCGCTTGCCAGCACTGTCCGGCAGCATCGCGAGCGGCGTCAACATTACAGATTTAGGGCAATTTGTTCTGAAATCCTTAGGATGACTGATGTTATACAGTAACAATCATCTGAACTCTTGGTTCGACAAAGCCATTCCTGCTATTTGCCAGACAAAATAGAGCGGGCGCCGCCTCGATACTGCAGCACCGCCGCTCAGCCGGAGAAGTACTGGCTCCAGGTCTCCGCCACGGCGGGATCGGCCAGGAGGCGGTCCCAGATCGTGCTGAGCGGCGTCATCTCCTCGCGGAAGTCGTACCAGGTCAGCAGCAACAGCAGATACAGGTCGGCCGCCGACCGCTGTTCGCCGAGCAGGAACGGGCCGGGCATCAGCGCGTCGGCGACCAGCGCCCAATAGCGGTCGACGGCCCGGTCCGCCGCCTCCCGCACCCCCGGCGCGCCGGCGGGATCGGCAGTGAAGCGCTCGGGATAGGCCTGGCGCAGCACGGCGCCGTACAGATTCACTGCCATGAACAAGAGCCAGCGGTCGAAGCGGGCGCGGTCGCTGCTGCCGGGCGGCGGCGCCAGCCCGGCCCCGGGGTGGGCGTCGACCAGATGCAGGATCATCGCCGCCGATTCGGTCAGCACCGTGCCATCCGGCAGCACCAGGGTCGGGATCTCGCCCATCGGGTTGAGGCGGAGATAGTCGGGATGGCGGTGCTCGCCCGCCTTGTGGTCGACCCGGATCCGCTCGCAGGGCGCGCCGGCCAGGCGCAGCACGATGTCGGGGGCGAAGGCCCCGGTGTCCTTGTTCCAATACAGCCTGTACATCGCCGCGCCCTCTCGCCGGTCCCGACCGCTGCAACCATGATGGCGCGAAACCGGCGAGGATCAACGCCTTGCGTGCCGCGGCTTGCTGCATTGCAGCGACTCGGTTGCCCCCTGAGATTCAGGTGCTATTGTGCCGCCCGTTTCGCGGGCGGCCTCAGGCGCCGCGCTCTCACCCAGGACGGACGGTC
>NZ_JASATH010000377.1:0-2798 GCF_038440215.1 Inquilinus sp. OTU3971
CCCCCCCCCCCCCCCCCCCCCCCCCCCCCCCCCCGGTTCTGTCCGGACGTCCGGTCTACACGAAGGTGAAGTCCGACGCGGTGAAGTGCAGATTCTGGAACTCCGCGAAGCTGATGTCGGTCAGGCGGGCGAAGGCCGAGGCGGTGCCGTCCTCCTGGACGCTGGCGATGATGCCGGCATCGAAGGTTGAGCTGTAGAAGAGGATGATATCGCCGGCGCCTTCGCCGTGCAGGGCCGAGAGAGCCTGGGCATTGGTGGCGAAGCTCTGGTTGGTGGCCACGACGACGCTCTCGCCGTTCGCGCCGGCCGCGGCACCGCGGTAGAAGCTGTCCACCACGCCGCCGACCGTGCCGTCGCCGTGGTCGACGAAATTCGCGCCGACCCCGTCATGGCCGAGGCCGACGGCGTCGAAGGCGAAGGTGTCGTACAGCGGGCTGAAGGCCTCGATCGCGGCGTGACCCGCGCCGGTGCCGCTCTTCGGGTCGTCGAAGCGGAACAGGAAGGTGTCGTTGCCGGCGCCGCCGCTCAGCGCATCGATGCCGTCGCCACTGATCAGCGTATCGTTGCCGCTGCCGCCATAGAGATGGTCATCTCCGCTGACGTTGCGCGGATTGTCCCGGCCCCCGTCGCCCGAGAGGGTGTCGTTGCCGGCGCCGCCGGCGACCACGTCATCGCCGTTGCCGCCGTACAGCTTGTCGGTGCCGTCACCGCCATGGAGGGCGTCGCTGCCGTCGCCACCGTACAGGCGGTCGGCCCCGATGTAGCCGTAAAGGGCGTCATGGCCGGCTCCGCCCTCGAGGACGTCGTTGCCACTGCCGCCGTCGATGGCGTCGTTGCCGTCGTTCCCCTCCAGCGTATCGTTGCCGCTGCCGCCCTCGATCGCGTCGGCGTGGGCTCCGCCCTTGACGAGGTCGTCGCCCGTGCCGCCATAGAGGGCGTCGCTGCCGTCGCCGCCATTGATGCGGTCGTTGCCGCCCTGACCGCTGATGGCATCCTCCTCCGACGTCCCGACAAGGACGTCATCGCCCGAGGTTCCGATGATGATCTTGCTCACTCGTCCAGTCCTCCCACGATCAGATTTGGCATGACTGATTACTCCGATATTCTGGGAAACCTTATGCCTACAGGCATAATACTCAGAATCATGACCGTTGCATGAATCATCATAAGATTTCCGGTATGTCCATACCAAGGGTTCGATGTTAAATCTATGGACAATGCCAAGCTTATTCCGTGAATGATTTTTCAGATCGCTGTATGCGGCTCAAATCCTTGCGTTGCGGGACACAAACCGGAAGCTGTATCCGAGATGCAATCTGTGGATCCGCCTTTGCGGAATCGGATTTTCAGGCGATGAAACCTCGCAGCATGATCTTCGATCCCCGTGATGGCGAACCTGAAACGAGACTCGGCGCTGGGCTCACGGCGCTGTCGGCGTATCGAAACCTGATTCCGCCAGAATCGCCTGGCCGGCCGGGGACAGGATGAACAGCGCCAGGCGATAGGCTTCCGGCGGCGCCTCCTTCAGCACCGTCAGACCGTAGGCGGCGCCGACCGCCAATTCCTTCGGCAGCGGCACCACCACGAGATCGGGCCACTCCGCTTGCGCCGCCTTGCCGCTGGTGCAGTAACCCAGGAACATGTCGGCCCTGTCGTGCTCGATCAGCCAGGCTGCTGCGTTGGCGTCCTCGGGCAGGCCCAGCTTCCGCGCGCTGTCGGGCGCCCCGACCAGCTGCAGCGCCTTCTTGTCCAGCGCGGCGAAGGCGCCCGGGCGGATGGCCTCGGCCTTGCGGAACATCGCCCAGGTGTAGTCGCCCGACGGGTCGTTCCTCGGCGTCGAGGTGCCCAGCCTGACCGCCGGGTCCAGGGCACGGTCGAGTACGTTGTCGGCGGTCAGCCCGACCTTCGGCGCGGCGATGGCGCAGAGCCGGTTGCGGGCGAAGACCACCAGCGGCCCGCCCAGCCCCTCCTGGTTCAGCCTCTGGGGATGGCCGGTGTCGGCCGAGGCGAAGATGTCGACCTCGTCGCCGGCCTCGATCTTCTCCCGCATCGTGCCGGAGGGGCCGAAGCTCGCGGCCACCTCGGCGCCGCCGGACTGCCGGAAGGCCTCGGCGATCCGCAGCATGGCGCCGCGCAGGCTGCCGGCGCCGTACAGGGTCAGGTCCGCCGCCGGGACGGGCGCCGCCGCCAGCACGCATCCGATGACAACCGCCGCCAGCCGCCGCATGGCCTTCCTCCGCCGCACTCCGGGGCAGAACGCTAGCCGGGTCTATCGCTATGTTCAATTGGATATAGCGAAGGGCGTGAACGACCATATCCATATAGTCCGGCCGGTTGCGGCTTGCGCCGTCGCGCAGGCCGCTCGCGCAAGTTTCGGTCGAATCCGCATCGGGTGACTAGGCGACGGCCGGAAGGTTGCCTATGTCACTGGCTTCGGCTCACTTGGCCGACCGGCCGGGACCTCATTCGGCCGTGAACGACGGCGGCTTCGGCTGCCTATGGAGTGAAGACGTATGGCGACTGGTACCGTGAAGTGGTTCAACACCACCAAGGGCTTCGGGTTCATTCAGCCGGACAACGGCGGCAAGGACGTGTTCGTCCACATCTCGGCGGTGGAAGCGGCCGGGCTGCGGACCCTGAACGAAGGTCAGCAGGTCACGTTCGAGCTGGCGCGAGGCCGCGACGGCCGGGAGTCGGCGGCGAACCTGCAGGTTTCCTGACGGTCCGCATCGACGGCTGATACAAAAGGGGGGGGGGCGCGGCGGGGGGCGGCCGGGTTTTTTGTGGGGCAGGGTGGG
>NZ_JASATH010000378.1:0-2754 GCF_038440215.1 Inquilinus sp. OTU3971
GGGGCCGCCCGGGGGGGGGGCCCCCCCGCACCCGATTACCGGTATTCGCCGGCCAGCTTCTCGACCAGGGCGATGTTGTCCTTGGTGATGAAGCCGGGGCCGGAGTTGATGTTGTTGCTGGGAATGACGCCGTAGCGGACGTAGTTCGCCAGCAGCACCACCGGCAGATAGCCCTGCAGATAGGGCTGCTGGTCGATGGCGAAGGTCACCGTGCCGTCCTTGATGCCGGCGGCGATCGCGGCGCTCAGGTCGAAGGTGGCGAAGAACACCTTGCCGGCCTGCTTGTTGGCCTGCAGCACCGCGATGGTCGGCTCGGCCGAGTTGGGCCCGAGCGTCAGGATGCCGTTGGTGTCCGGGTTGGCGCGCAGATAGGCCGAGACCTTGGTCTGCACCTCGCCCGGGTCCATGCCCGAATCGATCATCTGGTTGCCCAGCGGCACGCCGAGCGCGTCGGCGAAGCCCTGGCAGCGCTCCACCGAGGCCGGGTTGGTGATGTAGTGGTTGACGCAGACGAACTTGGTGACGCCGGCCGCCTTGGCCTTCTCGCCGGCGCCCTTGCCGGCGTCGTATTCCGGCTGGCCGATATGCATCAGCGCGCCCAGCTGCCTGCTCTGCTCCGCCGTGCCGGAGTTGATGGTGATGACCGGGATGCCCTTCTTGACGGCATCCATGATCGGGCCCTTGAGCACGTCGAAATCGGCGATGGTGATGATGATGCCGGCGGGCTTCGACGCGGTGGCCTGCTGCAGGATGCGGGCCATGTCGGCGAGGTCGCCGGTCGACGGGTTCTGGTAGTCCACGGTGGCGCCGACCTGCTGCCCCGCCTCGCGGATCGCGGTCTTGATGGTGTTCCACCAGCTGTCGGAATCGGGCGCGTGGCTGATCAGCACGAAGCGCTCATCGGCCGCCTGCGCCGCGTGGGGTGCGGCCGCCAGGCCCAGCACCATGGCGGCACTCATGACCGCGCCGCACAGCAATGTCCGAAGCATTCCTGGTTCCTCCCTCGGTTTTCGTCGCCCGCTTCATCGGGGCCGGGGAGGGGCGTCTGCCCGGGTCCGGCACCGAAGTCGGTTGATCACCGGAATTGAACAGGATTTTTAACCGGAAGGCAATTCAGAATTTCTGTTCTATTTCCGGTCCGGCCGTTTCAAGGGCTGCCGGCGGCGCGCAGCCCGGCCTCCAGGATCGCCGCGGCCCGGTCGGCCAGCACGTCCAGCCCACCGTCACGCACGAGATCCTCGGCCAGCTGGCCGGAGAGGACGATGAGCGTCAGGCCGTGCAGCTGGGCCCAGGCGGCCACCACCGCGGCGCGATCCGCCGCCGGGGCCAGGCGGTGCACGGCGCGGCGCAGCCCGTCATAGGCCTGCTCCGACGCCGCCCGCAGCGTCGGGTCGGCCGATGCCTCCATTCCCCCCTCGAACATCAGCCGGAACAGCCCCGGCTGCTCGCGGGCGAAGCCGAGATAGCAGCGGAACCCGCCGGCCAGTCCCGGAGCCGCCGGCAGGGCCGTCATCCGGGCGGACAGGGCGGCGAATCCCTCCGCGGCCACCGCCGCCAGCAGCGCCTGCCTGGTCGGAAAATGGCGGTAGGGCGCGCTGTGCGAGACGCCGACGCGGCGGGCGACATCGCGCAGGCTCAGCGCCTCCGGCCCGGATTCCTCCAGCAGCGCCCGTGCCGCCGCCACCAGCGCCCGGCGCAAATCGCCATGGTGATAGGGCTGCCCGGCCGGCTCCGATGTTGACACGGTCCACATCCAATCATAATGTTGCTGCCGTCAACATCGACCGGATCGGTCCTGCTGTAAAGGTCGCAACGATGCTCTCTCTCGTCCTCGCCGCGCAGTTCTGGGTGGTGCTGCATCTCGGTGTCGCCGGCCCGCTCCGCCCGGCCCTGGTGGCGCGGCTGGGAGAGATGGGTTATCGCGGCCTGTTCTCGGCGCTCAGCGCCATCGGCCTGGTCTGGCTGGTCCTGGCCTATCGCGGCGCGCCTTACGAGCCGCTGTGGGATCCGGCGCCCTTCTGGGTTCCGGCGGTGCTGGTCCTGCTCGGCTTCGTGTTGCTGGCCTGCAGCCTGGGGCCCTCCAACCCGACCCAGGTGGGGGCGGAGCGGATGGGGAATGAACTGCCGGTCGCCGGCATCACCCGCATCACCCGCCACCCGATGCTGTGGGCCTTCGCGCTCTGGGCGCTCGCGCATCTGACGGTGAACGGCCATTGGGCCGGGGTGCTGCTGTTCGGCGCCATCCTGGTCACGGCCGTGAACGGCATGATCTCGATCGACCGCAAGCGGGCGGCGCGGCTCGGCCCCGCCTGGGACGACTTCGCCCGCCGCACCTCGCGCCTGCCCTTCGCCGCGATCCTGGCCGGCCACGGCCAGCTCGCGCTCGGCGAGCTGGCGCCGTGGCGGCTCGGCCTCGGCATCCTGCTGTTCGTCGCCGCGCTGTGGCTGCACGGGTTTTTGTAAGAGGACCCAAGCGGTTCCGAAGCAACGCGTTGCCTCTCCTGCGTGGCGGGACCTTTTCAGAATGTCGCCGGGATCTTCTCGGAGACTTGAGACGTCGGTCGAAAGCAAAATGAGTCCCCCCTCCCCTCGCGGGAGGGGGGTAGGGGGGAGGGGGTTTTCTCGGCTCGAACAGGCCTGGACCCTGGGTCTATCCGCCAGCGTCGGGGCCCTTGTCCATTCGCGCGCGGACGCGCGCAGACCCCTCCCCCTGCCCCCCCCCCCCCACGGGGGGGGGGGGGGCAAAAGGGGGGG
>NZ_JASATH010000379.1:0-2632 GCF_038440215.1 Inquilinus sp. OTU3971
GGGGGGGGGGCTTTGGGGGGGCCCCCCCCCCCCCCCCGCGACCCCGGCGCCGCCTGGCTGCGCGACCGGGTGGCCCCGATCCTGCGCCGCCAGTCGAATTGAGCCGCCGTCAGTTCACGCCCTGGGTCGAGCGCAGGGCGAAGTCGCCGCCGAAATTGACCAGCATCACGCCGTTCCAGCCGTCGCGGAACCCGTTGTCGCTGGCCTCGATGATGGTCTTGCCGTCGAGCGCCACCACCATCCGGCCGGCGGCGTCGCGGGTCCAGGTGATGCGGGTGCGGTCGCCGCGGCGCAGCGGCGCGGTGTTGGTGGTCTGCGCCACCTGGGTGATGCCCGAGCGGCCGGCGCGGTAGAGCGCGAAGACCGGGCTGTTGGCCGGCAGATAGACCAGCCGGTAGCCGGAATCCTTGGACGCGCCCTGAAAGACCCGGATCTCGAACTGGCCCTGGTTGGCGACGTCGGTCAGCTCGAACTCGAGCCCGAAATTGTTCTTCAGCGTCTGCTGCAGCGAGATCGCTGCGACCCCGCCCTGCTGCCCGTTGGCCGCCTTGGTGTCGCTGTGCAGCCCGCTCTTGTCGACGGTCCAGGTGCCCTGCAGCGAGGTCCAGGCCGGGTTGGCGGTGTAGTTGCCGTCGCTGAAATCATCGCTGAACACGCGGGTGCCGGCCAGCGAGGCCGGCTGCGCCGGCGCCGGGGCGGCCGGAGCCGGAGCGGCGGCCGGCGGCTGCGCCGGTGCCGCCGGCGGCTGGGCCGGGATCGGCGCGGTCGAGGCCGGCGGGGCGACGGTGGCGGAGTAGCGCTCCGCCAGCCCCTTCAGGTCGGCGATGAAGTCGGGGCTGGCCGCCTTGTCCCGTTCGGCCTGGCTGACCATCCGCGACAGCTCGTCGAGCAGCGCCTTGGTCTGGTCCTGCTGCGCCGGCTGCCAGGGGGCGTAACGCTGGGTTGTCTGCGCCATCGCCATGGGGGCCATGGCGGTGGACGACAGCAGGATGGCGGCGAGGATGGGCAGAAGGGCTCGGACGGGTTTCATCGACGGGGCTCCGCTTCCAGGTCGCGACGGCACATGCCGTTTCTGACGCGCCGGACCGCCGGGCTCAAGCCCTTCCGATCGGCGCGCCCGGAAAAACCCCCGGGCGCCGCCGCGGTTCCGGCCCGGCGCGAGGGTCGCAACATTCCGAACGCCGCGGCCGCCGGATCCGGCGATTCGCGAAAGAACGGCCGTGACAAAGCCGCGATGCCGGCTTATATGCAGGACATGAACTCCGTCCGCGCGACCTATTTTTGGTACTTTAGCTCCCCGCTGCCAGCGGCGGAGCGAGGGTGCGCGTGATCTGAAGTTCGATCCACAGCCGACCCGAGAGCCGCCAGATCCCCTGGCGGCTTTTTTGTTGCCGCCGGCGGGGTGAACCCAGGAGCCCAAGCCGTGTTGAAGACCACCGACGACCTGCGCATCCGCGAGATCAAGGAGCTGAGCACACCCGCCGAGGTGATGCAGGAGTTCCCGCGCGATGCCGTGGCCACCCGCACCGTGACCGAGGCCCGCCGCGCCCTGCACGGCATCCTGCACGGCACCGACGACCGCCTGGCCGTGGTGATCGGCCCGTGCTCGATCCACGACCCCGCGGCGGCGCTGGACTATGCAAGCCGGCTGCAGCCGCTGCGCCAGCGCCTGGGCGGCGAGCTCGAGATCATCATGCGGGTCTATTTCGAGAAGCCGCGCACCACGGTGGGCTGGAAGGGGCTGATCAACGACCCCGACCTGGACGGCAGCTTCCAGATCGACAAGGGGCTGCGGCGGGCGCGCAGCGTGCTGCTGGAGGTCAACCGGCTGGGCCTGCCGGCGGCCTGCGAGTTCCTGGACATGACCACGCCGCAATACATCGCCGACCTGGTCGGCTGGGGCGCGATCGGCGCCCGCACCACCGAGAGCCAGATCCACCGCGAGATGGCATCCGGCCTGTCCTGCCCGGTCGGCTTCAAGAACGGCACCGACGGCAATGTGAAGATCGCGGTCGACGCCGTCTCCTCCGCCTCGCAGCCGCATCATTTCATGGCGGTGACCAAGAGCGGCCGGTCGGCCATCGCCTCGACCGCCGGCAACGACGACGCGCACATCATCCTGCGCGGCGGCAAGGCGCCGAACTACGACGCCGCCAGCGTCGAGGCCGCCTGCGCCGAGCTGGCCCGGGCCGGGCTGCGGCCGGCGGTGATGATCGACGCCAGCCACGCCAACAGCAGCAAGAAGCCGGAGAACCAGCCGAAGGTGGTCGAGGACGTGGCGCGCCAGGTCGAGGCCGGCGACGGCCGCGTCGTCGGCGTCATGGTCGAGAGCCACCTGGTCGCCGGGCGGCAGGAGCTGATCCCGGGCCGGCCGCTGGTCTACGGCCAGAGCATCACCGACGGCTGCATCGGCTGGGACGAATCGGTCGCGGTGCTGGAGCGGCTGGCCGCTTCGGTCGCAGCGCGGCGGACTGTAACACCTCGGACGTTGACGGCGACCGCCTGAGATCCGATCATCTCGACATGACCCGCTTCGCCCGAGCTACCGCCAGCAGCAAACGACGTCGCCCTTCGGCGCCCGCGGCGCTGGGCGCCGCCACTAGACGTGGGGGGCCCGACGCGGCCCGGGGGC
>NZ_JASATH010000380.1:0-2597 GCF_038440215.1 Inquilinus sp. OTU3971
TACGCTCGCCGCCGGTGTCGACAATCGATATGTGAATGCCATAGCGCAGACAGGAGAGGCATATCCGTGCCCGCAACGGCGATGAATGCATCGGCTCAGCGGCAGACCAGCCGCCCGCCGTCCGGCGCGCAGTCCACCACGATCCCGGCCGCGACCGGGCCGGCATGGTGCGGCAGGTCGATCGGGCTGCGCGTCGCCCAGCTGCGGCCGGCGACGCCGCACCATAGAGCCTCGACCGGCAGCCGGTCCTGCTTGTCGTTGAGCAGATACACCGCGCCGCCGGCCGGGTCGAACCACAGCCGGGCGCTGACCGCACCGCCCGGCCCGGCCTGGCCGAGATCGACCGAGTACCAATGGGCGATGGCGGCGCCGCAGGCGATCCGGCCGTCGCCGCGGTTCTCCGCCCGGAACGCCCGTTCGGTCAGCCCGTCCGGCCCATGCCCGGCCGCGAAGGCCGGCGTGGTCGCCAGCACCAGCGCGATCGAGAGGAGACTGCAAGGCCGTACCATCGAACCGCTCCGGAAGGATGACTTACGACAAAACCAATACTAGGCAAAGATAATGCCTAGATCCATCAAATAAAAGTGATGTATTTGTGTTTCTCAAAATAACAAACAGGGAGCCGAGTTATGTTGAAATCCATGATGATCAAGGTCAGCCTCGGCGTGCTGCTGCTGGCGCTGGCCTCGACCGCGGGCAGCGCGGCGGAGGTCAAGAGCATCGCCATCCTGACGCCGGAGCAGGGCACCGATTTCGGCTGGAACCAGCAGGGCGTCACCGCGGCCAAGGCGGCCGGCGAGAAGGCGGGGGTGCAAGTCACCGTGGCCGAGGGCCTCGGCTATGGTGACGTCCGCGCGACGATGCGCGAGCTGGTGGCGGACGGGGCGGGCCTGCTGATCGCCCATGCCAGCGGCTACAACACCTCCGCCCCCGAGATCGCGGCCGAGACCGGCGTGCCGGTGGCGATCGTCGACCGGCCGGACCTGCTGAAGCCCGGCCTGATCGCCGACTACACGCTGAGCGGCCATGAGGGCGCCTATCTGGCCGGCCGGCTGGCGGGAAAGATGACGCGGACCGGCACGGTCGGCATCGTGGTGTCGGGCGAACCGCCATCCTGGAACTCGCAATCTGCCGCCTTCGCCCAGGGCGTGAAGGCGGAGAAGCCCGCGGTGAAGATCCGCTACGCCGTGATCGGCCCGGCCGCCTACAGCGACGCGGCCGGCGGCAAGCGGGTGACGGAATCGGTGATCGCCGCCGGTGCCGACATCATCTTCGGCCAGGGCAACGGGTCGAGCTTCGGCATGATCCAGGCGGTCGAGACCGGCAAGGCGACCGACGGCGGCAAGGTCTATTTCATCGACGTGATCGGCGACAAGTCCAGCATCGACAAGGGGAATCTCCTCTCCTCCGTGATCTGGAACATCACCCCGGTCTATGCGGCGATGATCGCGGACCTGAAGGCCGGCAGCTTCGGCACCAAGCATTACGCCATCGGGCTGGCCGACGATTCCGTGCAGCTGCTGAAGACCAAGGCGATCCCCGACGACGTCTGGGCCCAGATCACGGCGCTCCGCGGCGACATCGTCGGCGGCAAGCTGAAGGTCGAGCCGGTCTGGGATGCGGCGGCGGTCCGGGCGCTGATGTCGGACGTGTCGGCGACGGCGCAGTAAGCTCGCCCGAGGAGCCCGCCGGGACATCCCCGGCGGGCCGCGGAACGATGGAACCATGACCGCATCATCGGAACCCGGCGCGCCGATCCTCGCGCTGCGCGGCATCACCAAGCGCTTCCCCGGCGTCGTCGCCAACGACCAGGTCGACCTGGCGATCCGGCCCGACGAGGTGCATGTGCTGCTGGGCGAGAACGGGGCCGGCAAATCGACCCTGATCGCCATGCTGTCCGGCCTGCTGCAGCCGGATGACGGCGCTATCCTGGTCGATGGGCGCGAGCAGCCCATCGCCTCGCCCCGCCACGCGCTCGGCCTCGGCATCGGCACGGTGTTCCAGCATGTCATGCTGGCCCCGACCCTGACCGTGGTGGAGAACCTGGCGCTCGGCCTGTCCTGGTGGCGCCGCCCCGACCGCACCCGGCTGGCGGCCGAGTTCAGCCGCGCCGCCGAGGGGCTGGGCCTGTCGATCGACCCGCGCGCCGTCACCGGCGCGCTGTCGCTGGGCGAGCAGCAGCAGGCGGAGATCGTGCGCGCGCTGCTGCGCGGCAGCCGGGTGCTGATCCTGGACGAGGCGACGGCGATGCTGACGCCGAAGGGGGTGGAGGAGCTGGGCGCGCTGATGCGGCGGCTGGCCGGGCGCGGCATCGCCGTCGTGTTCATCACCCACAAGCTGAAGGAGGCCTTCGATTTCGGCGACCGCATCTCGATCCTGCGCCTCGGCCGCAAGGTCGGCGAGATCGCGCCCGGGCGGCTGCGGGCGCTGGACGAGCGCGCGGCCACGGCCGAGATCGTGCATCTGATGTTCGGTTCTTCTTCTGAGTCCCCCCTCCCCTCGCGGGAGGGGGATAGGGGGAGGGGGTTCTCTCCGTCAGAGTCGTGGGGGGGGTTTGAGACACCCGGTTGAACCTCGGCCATTAGCGCGCGGGCGCG
>NZ_JASATH010000381.1:0-2536 GCF_038440215.1 Inquilinus sp. OTU3971
GGGGGGTCCCCCGCGGCCACCCCCCCCTACTCGCTGCAGTCCACAGCGGATTGTGAGATTGGGCGTTCGTCCGAAGCAGATTCAGGGCCGCATCCTTGGATTACGACCCGGGCGCTCTCAAGATTTCCTCTCGCGCATGGTGAGATTTCCCTCACGAATGGCAGATTTTACTAGATCTGTAATTTGTATGACATAAAGATGGACTAGTGAATCGCCGAGAAAAGGAGGGCGATGCAATGGGGTTCATCCGAAATATCGCGGTGATCGGAGCGATTTTCAAGGTTTTGGACGGGTATTTCGGGGTCGGGGGCTTTTTTCGTAAAGACTGGATTTATTTTGGTCTTGAGTTTCTGCCGCAGGATCAGGGGCGAATGCCGCCACCAGACCCGCCGCCCGCTCCCGCCGGCAGCAATGTCTCGCGTCTCAGCGATCATCGAAAACCGCAATCGACGGGCGATGCTCGGCCGAAACCGACGGCTCTGGTGGCCCTTGCGGCCCGCAGGAGGGCCCGGTAGCCTCCGGATCGCGTGCAAGACGCATCCGATCCGCGGGAAGGGCAGCGCCCACTTGCCAAGAGCTGCGCGACCAGCGTCGATCCTTCTTTCTGCCCGTTGATGCGGATGCCGGGCGTGTGAAAGGAGGAGCGTCATGCCCCATCCCTATGCCCAGGACCTGCCCGCATCGCCCGATCCGGAGCAGCAGAGGAAGTGCGCCAAGGACCTGCTGAAGGCGCTGCGCGCCGGCGCGGCCGAGGCGGTCACCCGGTTCCGCTACAGCCATCCGCGGCTGGCCCACCGCCCTGATGCCGAGCTGGTCGCCGCGGCGAAGCTGAGCGACGCGCAATGGGTGATCGCCCGCGAATACGGCTTCGCCAGCTGGCCGAGGCTGCAGGCGCATCTCGCCGGCGAGGCGCCGGAGATCGCCCGGCCCTTCGAGGTCGAGCTGCAATACTACCGCGACCGCGCCGCCGGGATCCGCAGCAACCACCGCACCGGCGAGGCCGGATCGCTGCGCCTGGTGCAGCGCTTCCATCCGCGCTTCGCCGTGGCGTCGGAGGCTGAGATCCGGGCCGCGGATCTCAGCCAGGAGGATGCCGAGCTGGTCGTTGCCCGCAGCCACGGCTTCGACGACTGGGACGGCTTCGCCGGACGGATCGAGGCAATGCAGGCCGGCCGGGCGCAGGAGCCGTTCCGCAGCGCCTTCGAGGCGATCCGCGGCGACGACCGCGCCGCTCTGGCCGCGGTGCTGGCGGCCCATCCCGGCCTGGTCAATGCCCGCGGCACCAACGGCAACCGCCTGCTGATGCTGGCGATCTCGATGAACCGGCTGGTCCTGGCCGGCGACCTGCTCGACGCCGGCGCCGACCCGAACCTCGCCAACGACAAGGGCTGGGGGCCGCTGCACGACATCGCCTATGGCGGCGGCCGCGGCGACCGCGAGGCCCGTCTGGCCCTGCTCGACCGGCTGATCGCGGCCGGCGGCCTGGTCGAAGCCGAGGCCTATGGTGACGGCGGCACGCCCTTGGCGGTGGCGCTGTTCTGGGGCCATACCACCATGGCCGAGCGGCTGGCGGCGGAGGTGGTGGCGCCGCTCAACCTGCGCATCGCCGCCGGGCTTGGCCGGATGGACCTGATCGCGCTGTTCTTCGATGCCGACGGAGGGCTGAGGCCGGAGGCCGGGCATCATCGCGGCTTCTACCGACCGCATAGCGGCTTCCCGGAATGGCACATGACCGACTCGCCACAGGAAATTCTCGACGAGGCGCTGACCTGGGCCGCCCGCAGCGGCCGGATCGAGGCGATGGCAGCGCTGCTGGCCCGCGGCGCCGACATCGACGGCGCCCCGCACAACGGCGCCGCGCTGCACTGGGCGCTGCTGAGCCATCGCGTGGAGGCGGTGGACTGGCTGATCGGGCAGGGCGCCGATGTCAGCCGGGGCGTGCCCTGGGGCGACACCGCGAACGTCACCCCGCTGCACATGGCCGCTGGCTGGGCCAACGACCCGCGCGCCGCCAGCCTGCTGCTGGATCATGGAGCAGACACGACCATCCGCGACCGAACCTATGACAGCACCCCGCTCGGCTGGGCCGAGCATTTCGGCCATCCGGAGGTGGCGGCGGTGCTGAAGGGCAAATCGGAGAGCGAAACCGGCGCGTGAACCCGCGCCTCGTCCTGCATAGGCGATTCAGGCCAGGGGCGGGTTGTGCCGATAGAGCGGTGTCCGTCCCGTACGGCCAGCGCCTGGCATCATTTGGCCCAGCTCCGCGGAATATTTCGGGCCGCCTATCGTCGTACAGGTGCAGGACGCTGAAAGAGGACCGAAAATGGTCAAGCCACCAGCGGAATATGCACCAACATTCGCCGAAGTTACGGAATACGATCACGAACATGTGACTATATACCGAAAAATACTCGATGCGGCCGGGGAGAGGGCGGACTGGCGCGAGGCCGCCGGAACCATCCTGGGCATTGACCCGCGTCAAAACCCGAAGCGAGCACGCCACTCCTATGAAAGCCACCTAGCCCGGATATCTCAC
>NZ_JASATH010000382.1:0-2447 GCF_038440215.1 Inquilinus sp. OTU3971
CGTCTCCCCCCCCCCGGGCCGCCCCCCCCCCCCCCCCCCCCCCCCCCCACGCTCTGACGGGACGATGTTGGGTTCGCTGACGCGAGCCCAACCTACGCGTGTTTACCGCTCGACCGTCCGGTTCCAACGGTCGTTCCAGTCCGGCCGGTGGGCGTTGATCTGGTCCCAGTCGACCGTGACCGCGTGCTCGAGATAGCCGCGCATCTCCTTCACCTTCGCCGCCGATTCCGGCGTCGGGCCTTCGACCTTGGCGTTGGACGGGACCTGGTTGCCGTATTGCAGCGCCTTGGCCTGGGCCTCCGGCGTCAGCAGGTACTGCGCCAGCTTCTGCGCCAATGCCGGCTCGGAGTTCCCGGCGACGACGCATTCCGCCACCATCAGCACCACCGCGCCCTCCTTCGGCTGGGCGTAGCCGACCGGGATGCCCTTGTCCTTGAAGCTGGCGACGGCGGTCGGCGTCAGCGGGAAGATCGCCGCCTCGTCTGTCTGCACCATCTCCGACAGCTTGGCCGAGCTCGGGATGTATTCCAGCACGTTCGGGCCGACGGTCTCGCCCCATTTGGCAAAGCCGGGGTCGACATTGTCCTCGCTGCCGCCCTGGATGCGGTTGAACATCAGGAAACCGTGCAGCCCGTAGGTGCTGCTGGACAGCGACTGGAACACGACCTTGCCCTCGTATTTCGAGTCGGCCAGGTCCATCCAGGAGGTCGGGGCGGCCCAGCCCTCCTGCTCGAACATCCTGGTGTTGTAGGCCAGGCCGGTCACCGTGACGGTGACGCCCAGCGCCATGTCGTCCTTGATCCGGGCGGCGGGATAGAGATCTGCCATCACCGGCGCGGTCTCGGTTTTCTGGCACAGCCCCATGCCGATGGCGCGGACCATGACGCCGTCGTCGAGGAAGACCAGGTGCATCTGCGGGTTGTCCTTGGCCGCCTGCAGCTTGGCCAGCACTTCGGAGGAGGTGCCGGGCACCACCACGACCTTGGCGTCGTTGGCCTTTTCGAAATCGGGGAAGACGTACTGGCTGTAGGCCTTCTCCATGTCGCCGCCATTCATGCCGATATAGATGGTCTTGGTCTCCGCCATCGCCGCGCCCGAGGCCAGCAGCGCCGTCGTGGCCAGCAATGCGGTTCCGATCCGTCCGTTCATGTCGCTCTCTCCTGTTTGGTTGTTGATGCTCAGGCCGCCGACGTGTCCGCCGTGGGGGCGGCGAAGCGGCCGATGTCGAAGGCCTCGATCGGGGTGGTGCTGCGGCCGTCGCGCGCCAGCTCGGCCAGCACCTCGCCGACCGCCGGCCCGATCTGGAAGCCGGCGCCGGAGAAGCCGAAGCCGTGGATCAGCCCGGGCGTGGTGCGGCTCGGCCCTAGCACCGGGTTGCGGTCGGGCGTGTCGCCTTCGACGCCGCTCCAGAACCGGATCACCTGGGCGCCGCGCAGGGCCGGGAACAGCTCTGCCGCCTGGCGCAGCAGTGCGGCGATGGCGCTGCGGCCGGGTCGGGCGCGGTCTTCGTCCAGCGTGATGCCGCGGCCGCCGCCCATGACGAAGTTGCCGCGCTCGACCTGTCGGGCATAGATGGCGCCGCCCTCGACCCCGACATTGATGTCCATCAGGCGCGGCAGCGGCTCGGTCACCGCCATGTTGGGGTGGGCCGATTCCAGCGGCACGGTCTCGCCGAAGGCGGCGGCGAAGCGGCCGGACCAGGCGCCGGCGCAGTTCAGCAGCAGGCGCGACCGCACCTCCAGCCCGTCGCCGGCCAGCAGGCGGAAGCCGTCGCCATCCCGGACGGCCTCGTGGACGGCGGTCTGCTCGCGGATGTCGGCCCCGGCCTTGCGCGCGGCGCGGGCGAAGCCGGGCGACACCAGGCGCGGATTGGCATGGCCGTCATCCGGGCACCAGGACCCGGCGAGGGCGCGGTCGCCCAGCCAGGGCCAACGGGCGCGGAAGGCGTTGCCGGCGACGATCTCGAGCCCGAGGCCCAGGTCGCGCACCCGGTCCTGATAGGCCTCCAGAGACGCCAGGTCGGCCTCGCTGCGCGCCAGCTTGAGGTGGCCGGAGCGGATGTATTCGCCGTCGATGCCGATCGTCTCGGGCAGGCGCTGCCAGATCGCATGGGCGCGCTGCGACAGCGGGATCTGCTCCGGCGGCCGGCCCTGGCGGCGGACGCCGCCATAATTCACGCCGCTGGCCTGGGCGCCGCAGAAGCCGCGCTCCAGCAGCAGCACCGCCATCCCCATGTGGCGCAGCGCCAGGGCCGCGGCCGCGCCGGCGATGCCGCCGCCGATGATGGCGACATCGGTGGTGATGCGCTCGGTGGCGGTCATGTGGCGGCTCCTGCCGGATGCCGATCAAAGACAAAGTCCCCCCTCCCCTTGCGGGAGGGGGGTAGGGGGAGGGGTTTGGGCGCGGGCGCGCGCGGATGGCGGGGGTTGTGGGGGTGGGCGCAATCA
>NZ_JASATH010000383.1:0-2421 GCF_038440215.1 Inquilinus sp. OTU3971
TCTGGCCGATCCAGGAGGGATCTGCATCTCGGACACAGTGTGGAAGCAGCTAGCCGGCAAGTCCTCCGTCGCGTTCGAAGACATCGGCGAGCGCAAGCTGAAAAATATGGCACAGCCGGTCCGGGTGTTCCGCTGGGCGGAGGCGACGGTGGCGGCCGTGCCGGGCATGCCTTTGCCGCTGCCCGACAAGCCCTCGATTGCCGTCCTTCCCTTCGATAACCTGAGCGGTCAGCCGGAAGAGACCTATTTCAGCGACGGCATCACCGAAGACATCATCACCGGCCTGGCGCATTTCCACTCGCTCTTTGTAATCGCTCGCAACTCCTCCTTCGCCTTTCGCGGCAAGGCGACCGACCTTGCGGAAATCGGCTGCAGGCTCGGTGTCTCCTATCTGCTCGAGGGCAGCGTCCGCCGAGCTGGCGAGCGCGTGCGCATCTCCGCCCAACTGGTCGAAGCAGCGAGCGGGGCGCATGTCTGGGCCGAGCGCTACGACCGCAACCTCGAGGACGTCTTCGTGGTTCAGGACGAGGTGGCGCAGATGATCGTCTCGGCTCTCGTCGGCCGGATTGAGGAGGCCAATCTCAAGCGGCTGGCGCGGACTCCGACCGACAGTCTCACCGCTTATGACTGCCTGCTGCGCGGCCTGGCCCACTTCCGAGGCTACGCTGAAGACGACAACCAAAGGGCCTGCGAGATGTTCGAGCGTGCGGTGGTGCTCGATCCGCATTACGCCGTCGCGCAGGCCTACCTCGCTTTAGTCCGTATCGCGATGTGCGGCTATGCTTCCGCGCCCCCCGAGGTCCTGGCGGCCGCGCGCGCATTAGGGACACGCGCTGTGGAGTTGGATCCGCAGGAGAATCGCTGCCACCGCATGCTGGCTCAAATCTGCCTCTTCGGCCGCGACCACGATGCAGCAGAACACCATCTCCGGCGGTCGACCGACCTCAATCCGAACGACGCGGATGGCTTGATGCAGATGGGCTATCTGCTGTCACTGCGGGGCCGCGCCGATGCGCTCGGATGGATGGAGGCGGCCATACGCCTCAACCCATTCCATCCCCTTTGGTACAATGTCGACCTTGGCGGTGCCCTTAGTACCTTCCGCCGCTATGCCGAGGCGGTGCAGGCCCTCAAGCGGGTGCCCGATCGGTGGCAATGGTCGAGTGCGCGGCTGGCAGCCTGCTATGCTCAGCTGGGGCAGTCGAAAGAGGCCCAAGCCCAGGCGTCGGTGGTCATGCGGATCAATCCGGATTTCTCCACTGCCGAGTTCCTTCGTACCCGCATCCTTCTCGAGCACGAAGAGGACCGGGAGCGTCTCCGTGAAGGGCTGATCAAAGCCGGGTTGCCGGAATAGTGCGGCTATTGAACCCGCCCGGCTGGGTCGAAGGGCCGCTTTCTGCTGCATTCCAGTCGCGAGTGCCGCTCAAGGAATGGACCGCTTTCCGCCCACACCGGCTGTTGCCATCGGGTGCCAAGCGTCAGATTTTCACGACTAGCGGGACGAGATCCCCGCTTTCGCGGGGATGACGGATCGGGGATTCTGAAAAGGTCTCGCGAGAGGCTCAGGCCAGCGTCTCGGCCAGGCGGACGAAGGCGCCGTCGGACAGCTGCAGCCGGGTCCAGCGCATGCGGCCTGCGCGGATCGGGACGACCGGCGACCCGTTGGCGCTGGTCGCGATCTCGACCGCGGGCGGCTCGGGCTCGAACCAGCCCTCGTCGGTCAGAGCCGCCTCGGCGGCCTGGATCTCCGGCGTGGCGAAGCGCCAGAGCGAGACGCCCAGCAGCTCCGGCGTGCGGAAGTTCCAGTCCCGGCTGCGCCCGCGCGATGCCGCCAGCAGCCGGTGCGTCAGGTCGCAGACCAGATGGGCGCTGGCGGAGGAGTTGGTGACGAGCCGGGCCAGGGCATGGTCGCCGGCGCTGTCCAGCCGGGCGCTCATCAGCTCGCGCAGGCGGGCCTGCTCCTCCAGGTCGGGGACCAGCGTGCCGGCCTCCCAGCGCGACACCATCGCCTGCGACACGCGCAGCAACTCGGCGGCGTGGGCCTGCTTGACCCGCCGCAGCGCGCGCCACAGCCGCAACGACCGGCCGAGGCCGTCGGCGGCGCAGATGCTGTATCCCGGGGCGGTCATGATGAGGCAAAGATGGGCCCGTCCGGTGTGAGTGTCCAGGGCAAGGTACAGGCCGTGCAGCCACTTGTGTTGCCTCTCCCGCGGGGCGGGAGAGGTCGACAGCGCGCAGCGCTGGCGGGTGAGGGCCGGCACCGGCGTCGACAAAGGGC
This sequence comes from Inquilinus sp. OTU3971, assembly GCF_038440215.1. Classification (NCBI taxonomy): domain Bacteria; kingdom Pseudomonadati; phylum Pseudomonadota; class Alphaproteobacteria; order Rhodospirillales; family Rhodospirillaceae; genus Inquilinus; species Inquilinus sp. OTU3971. Next base: position 2,279 of record NZ_JASATH010000383.1, read on the forward strand.
CTCACCCGGAGCCGCTTCGCGTCTCCGACCTCTCCCGCAAGCGAGACCTTTTCAGAATGTCCCCAAGGTCTTCCCGGAGACTTGTGACGACATCGGCCGAAAGCAAAATGAGTCCCCCCTCCCCTCGCGGGAGGGGGGTAGGG
>NZ_JASATH010000384.1:0-2419 GCF_038440215.1 Inquilinus sp. OTU3971
CGGTGGCCGCGGGCAGCGTGACCGCGCGCCCCGGGCCCGGCGGCCGTCAGGCCGCCTTCACGTCGATCGTCTTTTCGGACTTCAGGGCTTCGGCCGTCTTCGGCAGCGAGATCGTCAGCACGCCATTCTTGAAGCTCGCCGCGATCTTGGCCGCGTCGATGTTGTCCGGCAGTGTGAAGGAACGCTGGAACGCCCCATACCGCCGCTCGCAGAGCTGGTAATCCTTCTCCCGCTCCTCCTTCTCCTCGGACTTCTCGCCCTTGATGGTCAGGACACCGTTCGACAGCTTGACCTCGATATGGCGCTCATCGAGGCCCGGCAGCTCGGCGGTGAGCTTGTATTCCTTGTCCTTCTCGGCAATGTCGACCGCCGGGGCGATGCCTTGGATCATCCCGCGCGACCAAATCGGCTCGGAGCCGAACATCGTCCGGCCGAACGGGAAGATTCTGAGCCCCCGACGGACGAAGCTGTCGAATACTTGATCGATCTCCTGCCGAAGGCTCTGGAACGGATCCCAGCCGCTTGCCGGAGCCGGAGTGGCCGGTTCAGTCTTGGCGGGCACCTTGGTCGCTTGAGTCATCATCAATCCTCCATGGCAGCGAGCAGGCGGAGGTCGGAACGCGATACCTGTCGCCCGCTCCAAAATAGCGCCGCCGGTACATTGACTCCCATGTGTCAACGTCGGACCGGGAGGCGCGCGAACATATTCGTCAGGACTTGCCTTGGAGTGCCTTGACCTGGGTCAAGAACGATGCCGACCGATGGAGGCTGAAGCCCGAGATTGGATTGATCCTGATGAATGCCGCGTCAACCGCTGACAGGCTGTTCCAGCGGCGAAGCCAGACGTCTGGCCCACTCAGCGGAGCACCAGGACGGGAATGCGCGAATGCGTCAGCACCTGCTGCGTCGTGCTGCCGAGGATCACCGCCGAGATGCCGCGCCAGCCATGCGATGCCATCGTGATCAGATCGCAGCCCCGGCTCATGGCGGCATCAATGATGGCGGCGTAGGGCGCCTCATGTTCGACGATGATCGGATCGCAGATCACGCCGAGCGTCCTTGCCAAGGCGCTCCCGCACGCCAACCGCGCCTGCCCGTGTCGCCGTGCATACTCGGCATATTCTTCGGCACCGACCAAGGGCCAGCTGCCGGCGATTTGGTACGGCTCCGTCACTGTCAACAAGGTCACCCGCGCGGCTTTCTGCGGCGAAGTGAAGGCCCTGGTCGACCGCCCGCTCCGAGAGCGGAGATCCGTCCGTCGGGATCAGAATGTGCCTAAACACCCGTTTGCGCACCCTTTCGGGCCATAGAGGCCGTAGTTCGTGACCGTGCCGCAAACGTTCGCCTGGCCCCGTACGTGCAACCTTGATCCAGATCAACCCACTGCCGCGTTGAACGCTTTGCCGACCAGGTTTGCGCTGGATCAAGGTCGCCGTCCGCGATGCCGACGATCCTGTTGCCGCGACGTGCCGCGGCAGGCAGGAAGAGGCGAACCGTGCAGATCAAGAAAGAGCATCAGATCAACTTCTGGTACGTGATCGGCTCGGTCCTGGCGATGCTGGTGGTCCAGAACCTGCTGACGCAATCGAGCCGCGTCGAGGCCATCCCGTACAGCACCTTCCTTGAGCTGGTCCGCGACGACAAGGTCACCGATCTCGTGGTCGGCCCGACGAGGATCACCGGCAGTTATCGCGAGCCGGCGGATGGAAAGCCACGCGAGTTCTCGACGATCCGGGTGGAGCCCGGCCTGTCGGACACCCTCGCCAAGTCCAACACCAGCTTTTCCGGCGAGCCCGAACCGGGCCTGCTGCAAACGGTCCTCGGCTGGTTCCTGCCCACGATCGGCTTCATCCTTCTTTGGCTCTTCCTGGTGCGCCCCTTCGCGATGGGCCAGGGCGCTGGCGGGCTGCTGTCGATCGGCAAGAGCAGGGCGAGGGTCTATGTCGAGCAGGACGTCGGGGTCCGCTTCGCCGATGTCGCCGGCGTCGACGAGGCCAAGGAGGAGCTCCGGGAGGTCGTCGCCTTCCTGAAGGACCCGGCGAGCCACGGCCGGCTGGGTGCCCGGGTGCCCAAGGGCGTGCTCCTGGTCGGCCCGCCGGGAACCGGAAAGACCTTGCTGGCACGCGCCGTCGCCGGCGAGGCAGAAGTTCCGTTCTTCTCGATCTCCGGCTCGGAGTTCGTGGAGATGTTCGTCGGGGTTGGTGCCGCCCGGGTGCGGAATCTGTTCGAGCAGGCCCGGCAGAATGCGCCGGCCATCGTCTTCATCGACGAGCTGGATGCGCTCGGCCGGGCCCGCGGCGCCTTCTTTCCCGGCGGCGGCCACGACGAGAAGGAGCAGACGCTGAACCAGCTCCTCGCCGAACTCGACGGCTTCGACCCCAGTGTCGGCGTGGTGCTGCTGGCTGCCACCAACCGGCCG
>NZ_JASATH010000385.1:0-2389 GCF_038440215.1 Inquilinus sp. OTU3971
GGGCTTGTCACATTGGCGGGTTCTACTGCCCCGATAGCGGAACCCAGCCGATGGCCGCCATATGGGATTTCAATATCTTACGGGTGCAGACCGGGCCGACCAGAGGGCGGGAATCGGTGAGAATTGTCCGAACGTGACAAGCCCAATGGGACAATCCGGCAGGTCCGCTTCCGGGCACGGATTGAGCGCCGGGCATGTCCGCTCCGGAGGGGCCAGGAAGGCCTCCAAACGTCAGCAATGGGGACGCACCGCCCAATCGCACGGGCGGGATGCTCGCGCCCGGAACCCGCAGCGAGCGGCAGCCGGCTCAACGCCGCCGGCATTGAACCCTCGTGCCGCCTTGCTCCTGACGGCTTTGGGGGGCGCGCGGCGCTTCCGCGCGATCCATGACTGCAGTGGGCAGGTGTCGCCGGCGGATCGCGGCGCCAAGTGCCGACGCCAATGGCCGCGCGTGCCACTGACCCGGGAGAGGGGATCGGTTATCCTCCTCATTCATGGTTGCATGGGGGACGATCATGAAGATCCAGTTTCTCTTAGCCCCCAAATGAGGAACATCCTCGCGGTCCCGACTATCATATTATCGCCGAGTATCCTCCTGATCATGCGGTCGTCGTCCACGATGTTCCCCATCCCGGTGCGGCATCGGGGCCGTCAATGCCGTTGTCCCCCAGAAGTGTCAATGATTGCATCCGCATCATCCCGTTGCGGATTCTCGCCGCGGCCCCGGTCGGCTACTGACACTACTTATCGGACGTCGGACCGGCCGCTTTCCGCCCAATGTGGTCGGCGCGATCAGAGGGAGCGCGTCGAAAGCCGCCAGTGGCTTGGCCTCCTCCGATGCCCGATCATGCGCCGGCGGGCGGGGATCGCTGACAGTTTCTCTATGAGCCGGGTCCGCTTCCGGTCGCGGTTGAATCGCGGATACGTCCGCTTCGGAGAAGCCCGTCGGGCCTGTGCTCGTCCGCTCAGGGGACCAAGCGGTCGCCGCATTGGGCGGCTCAACCCTGTCGTCCTGGGCGGCTGACGACTCGTCGGTGAGCAGCTTTCCAGTGACGTTGCCCTGCCACAGGCTGCAGTGCCGCCTGTAGCCGCGAGCGGTGCGGGCTGCGCCGAGGCCCCGCGCATGCCGCTGACCTGGGACAGGGGATCGGCTATCCTCGGCATTCTTGGGTTGCGTGGGGGGAACGATCATGAAGATCCAGTTTCTCGCTGCCGCGATAGTGCTGCTCGGCACCGGCTCCGCGGCGGCAGAGCCCATGTCGATCGCGACATGGAATGTCGAAGCCGCAACCGCTGAATCGGTTCTCAAGCGAGCCGATCCCATCGGCTGTGCCGCTGCCGCCCACAAGGCGGCGACACCCGATCACGCGCTGCCCCAGGTGATCGTGCTCGACGAAATCACATCGGTGGTCGCGGCCGCTGAAGTCGCCCGGTTTCTCGGCTATGCCAATGCGACCGTCATCGCGACGGACCACAGCAACGATTCCGACGTCTGGCCGAATGCGCTTGAGGTCGGGATCGTCACGACCAAGGCGGTGGTGAGCGCCATCTCGATCGAGCAACAGCGCACCAGAGAGCATCCTGAGCGGGACCCGCTGCGGCCGCCCTTCATCTATGACCTTGCCACGTCCGAAGTGAGCAAGGGCACGGTCGAGGAGCTTCGCATTCCGACCCAACTTGCCGACGCCTTCGTCCCGCGGGGGATCTTGCGCGTCGAGCTGGAGGGCGGGGTTGTCGTCTACGGCGTTCACTTGAATTCCAGCGGCCTGGGCTTCTGCCGGCCGTCCGAGGGTGTTCGGAGCCTGATCAAATCGGCAAACGCACTCGGCCTCGTCGCGGAGGCGATTGCCGTCGAGAACGCCGAGAAGGCGGTGAGGCTGGCAATGCCCAAGGCACGCAATCCGGGCATCGCCGCCACGACGGATGAAGCGCTTGATAGAGCCCGGTCTCGCGAGGCCAGCCTCGGTGTGGTTGCCGAGCGCGCGTCCGCTGACGTGGCCGCCGGGAAAAGCGTCTTCGTCGCGGGCGATTTCAACACGCCGTTCGTGGAGAAGTGCAAGACCGGCAAGAAGCTCGACGAAGACTTTCGGCCGCTCGTCGGATGCAGCATGGGTCTGACGCCCGAAACCTGCGGGACGACAGACGGCTTCGACGACAGCTATGCCATTCTCACCGAGGCGCTGATCGGCACCGTCAGATTCAAGAACCTGACGAGCGGGCTTGGCCGAACCTATGTCAGCACCGACTTTGCCGATTCTCCGATCGACAATGTCTTCGTCGCCGGACCTTTGACCTCTCGGACGTTCACAGCCGTGAAGCTCAGCGAACCGATCGACGACAACACTGTCTTCGCTTCGGATCACTATCCTGTTCTGGTGACCTCTCCATA
>NZ_JASATH010000386.1:0-2364 GCF_038440215.1 Inquilinus sp. OTU3971
TATCAAGCGACATCCGGAACTGGACCCCTGTCGTCAGGGAGAACTGGCCCCCCTCGTCATGGTTGGTTGCGGCTCATCCCCGGAGTCCACAGGAGGGACCCGCGCGTAGCGGAGCGCCTCCGCGCGGCTGGCGTAGCGAAGCGCGGGAGGTCCCTGTGGGCCCCCGGGGTTGAGCCGCGGGGGTGGGGGGCCGGGGGCGGGGGTGCGTCATGCGACGGTCTCCGGTTTGAGGGTGCCGGGCTTGATCAGGCCGGCGCGGCGTTTCTCGCGCAGCCGGTAGCTGTCGCCGCGGATGGTGAGGACGTGGCTGTGGTGCAGCAGCCGGTCGAGGATGGCGGTGGCCACGACCGGGTCGCCGAAGACCTCGCCCCATTCGCCGACGGAGCGGTTGGAGGTGATCAGCAGGCTGCCGCGCTCGTAGCGGCGGGAGACGAGCTGGAAGAACAGATGCGCGGCGTTCGGCTCGAACGGCAGATAACCGAGCTCGTCGATGATCAGCAGCTTCGGCTTGGCGTAGAAGGCCAAGCGCTCCTCGAGCCGGCCCTCGACATGCGCCTTGGCGAGCGCCGCGACCAGGGCGGTGGCGGCGACGAAGAGGACCGAGTAGCCGGCGCGGATGGCTTCGCGTCCAAGCGCGATGGCCAGATGGGTCTTGCCGACGCCGGGCGGGCCCAAGAGCAGCAGGGCGTCGCCATGGGCGATCCAGCGGCAGGCGGCGAGATCGCGGATCTGGCCCGGATCGACCGACGGCTGGGCGCTGAAGTCGAAGCTGCCGAGATCGCGCATCGTCGGGAAGTGGGCGATCTTGCTGGCCATCTCGACCCGCCGCTCGTCCTTGCGGGCGATCTCGCGCTCGCAGAGGAAGGCGACCGCTTCGCGCAGCGTCAGCTCGCGCCGGGCGGCCTCGTCCAGGAGGCTGTCGAGCTGGTCGCGAATGGCGGTCAGCTTCAGCCGCGTGAGCCTGTCGAGGAGCTCGTCATGGTCGACCATCACCAGCCTCCCCCGACCAGCTGCTCGTACTCCGCCAGCGGCCGCAGCAGCGCCGCCGGGGGCGGCGCCTCGCGCGGCGGCGCGGCGGAGCGCAGCAGGCTCGAGACCGGCGACATGCCGCTGAAGTGCGCGGGCTCGATCAGCCGCTGCCGGCGGCCGGCGCATTCGGGATGGACCGCCACCTCCTGGCCGCCGTGCCGGATGCTGATCCGGCCGCCGGCGATCACCGCCCGCACGGTCTCGCCGATCAGCCGCCAGGGCACGCTGTAGGCGTTGGTGTCCACCTCGATGCAGCAATCCGACTGCACCCGGCGTGCGAGATCCCGCACCTGGCGGAAGGGCGGCCGGCCGGCGATGGGACGGAGGGCGGAAGCCTCCTCGCGCCGGAACCGCTGCACCGGCGGCTCGCCCGTCGTGCCGTGAACGCGCTCGTCGGCGATCTCCCGCATCCACCAGACCAGGTGCGCCTCCAGCGCCGCCCAGCTGGCGAAGATGTGGCCGGCAATCGCATTGCGCTTCACGTAGCCGACGCCGCGCTCGTCCTTGCCCTTGGTCCGGGCCCGGTACGGCGCGCAGGCACGCGGCCTGAACCCCCAGTATCTGGCGAAGGCCTGGAACCGCGCATTGAACCGCACCTCGCGCGTGGCCGCGTCATGGTGGTCGACCAGGGCGCGGGCGTTGTCGAGCAGGACCTCCTGCACGATCCCGCCGAAGTGCGCGAAGGCGCCTTCGACGCCGTCGAACCAGGCCGACTGCCGCTCGTGGCGAAAGGCCTGCACGTAGCAGCGGCGCGAGTAGCCCAGCGTCGCCACGAACAGATACAGCCGCGTCGCCTCGCCCCCGATCACCACCCGCGTCTCGCCGAAGTCGATCTGCAGCTGGCGCCCCGGCGGCGTCTCGAACCGGACCGTCGCCCGCGCCTCGGCCTGCAGGGCCTGCCGCAGCGGCGCCACCGCGCGCTCCACCGTCCGCAAGCTGACGACCAGACCGTGCTCGCGCGCCAGCTCCTGTCGCACCACGTCGGCGTTGCCCCGGTGCTGGCGGAACCGCTCGGCGAGCCAGTCCTCAAGGCCGTCCAGCATCCTGGGCCGCTCCGGCTTCTGGTATGCCGTCCAGCCGCCCGCAGCGAGATACCGCCGCACCGTCATGTGGCTGCAGCCAAGCTCCCGCGCGATCCGCCGAACACCCCAGCCCAAAGCCTTGAGCCGGAGCATCGCCGCGACCTCGTCCGGCTCTCTCATCTGCTCCCCCCGATCCACCACGTGATCGGGGCAGAACTTCATCATATCCTCGTCCATCAGGACCTCCTCGCGCTGGAGGAGGGTCCAGTTCCTCAAGGCGAAACGGGGCCAGTTTTACGCGTCGCCCGACACC
>NZ_JASATH010000387.1:0-2323 GCF_038440215.1 Inquilinus sp. OTU3971
CCCCCCCCCCCCCCCTGGGGGGCGGCCGTTTTTGCTGTTCCCGGACCTCAGATGAAGAAAGGGGCGCCCCGAAGGACGCCCCAATCTCCCGATGGGATCTTTTAAAGACCGTCTTAGTTCAGGACGATCTCGACGCGGCGGTTCTGCGGCTCGCGCACACCGTCGGCGGTCGGGACCAGCGGATCGGACTCGCCGACGCCGCGGGTGACGATCAGGCTGTCGGCAACGCCGTCCGCGACCAGCTCGCGGCGGACCGACTCGGCGCGACGCACCGACAGGGCCTGGTTGTACCGGTCCGAACCCGAACGGTCGGTGTGGCCGGTGACGTCGATGCGGGTGGTCTTGCCCTGGAGGGCGTCAGCCGCGGCCGAGGCCACGATCTGCTTGGCTTCCGGGGTCAGACGCGAGCTGTCGAAGTCGAAGAACACCAGGTAGCTGCGGGCCTGCACCGTCTCGACCACCGGCTCCGGGGCCGGGGCCGGGGCGAAGGTGTAGCGAACGCCGAGCAGAACGGTGTGGTTGTTGCTGCTGTCGTACTTCAGCTTGAGGCCCTGGTCGCTGAAGGTCGGCTCGGTGTTGCCGAGGTAGCGATACTCAAGGTTGAAGGCGATGTTCGGCTGGAAGTTGTACGACACACCGGCGATGCCCTGATAGGCGAACTGGGTGTTGAAGTCGTTGAACTTGTTGCCGTTGGCCTTCAGCTCGGAGTCGAGCATGGCAACGCCGACACCGGCGCCGATGTACGGCACGAACGGCGAGCCGAAATCGAAGTCGTAGTAGCCATTGGCCATGATGCCGATGGTGCGGAAGTGACCGTTCTTGGCGAAGGTGTTGCCGCCGATCTTGGCTTCCTTGACATCGTTGGTGCGCAGGCTGACTTCAGCGTCCGCACGGAACGAACCCCAGTCGTAACCGAGGTAGATATTGCCGGCCGGGCCGACATCGTATTCGGACTTGCCGTCGACGTTGGCGCCCTTGACTTCCCAGCTGTCATTCTGGCGGATGTTGACGCCAGCACCGGCACCGACATAGAGACCGGTGGCCTGATACTCCTGCGCCATCGCCGGAGCCGCAACGAGCAGGGCGGCCGCACCGACGGCGTACATCAAGTTCTTCTTCATATCCAATACCTCGCTGATCACGGTTCAACCGAGGTCTCGTCCCCCGCTTCCTTCAAGGGCTGCGACCAGACCGCTCCCTTTGGATGTACGATGGTCGGGCGTAGACCGCAATTGAAATGGACCTTGCTGTTGCGAATTTCGCGCAGTGTTGCAGCGATGCACCACCGTCCCGCATGGCCATTCCCGACCGGGGTAACCGATTGTTCGGATTTTGGAAACCGAAAAGCAGCCGGCTTCCGCGGGGCGGCGCGAATGCAACAAGGCCGCAACTTTCCCGGTATCGGGCGGCATTTCACAGAATCTAGAAATTTATGAACAAATCCAAGCAATTGGCCTGGAATTTGTGGCCGGATCGTCACTCCGGCCTCGTCGCCGGGACCGCCTGACGGATTCGCGCCTGCCATGGCCCCGGAGAGACCGTCCGAGTCCGGTGAATCACCTGATCCTCAGCGCAGCCGGTCCCGCACCAGCCGGGCGATGCCGCCGGCGCGCTGCTCGGCGGCGGCCAGCAGCCGGTCGCGGCTGTCGGCATAGACCTGGCGGCGGGCGGCGTCGTCGAGGCCGCGCAGATTGACGTCGACGGCGGTGAGCACCGCCTCGACCGCCCCCCGCAGCATCGCGGCACCGGCGCCGACATCGCTGATGATCTGGGTCGCCGCCAGCGTGGCAGCCTGGTTGGCGAGGTCGATCCCCTCCAGCGCGGTCTCGGCCGCGTTCAGCGGTATCTCGGTGGCCGCGATCGTCGCTTCGCGCAGCGCGTCGCGGCGCGCCGCCTTTTCCTCCTCGGTCGCCTTCGGCAGCTTCAGCGCCGCCATATAGGCGTCGAACACGGCGATGTCGGCGTCGGCATGGGCCGACAGCTCGGCGATCAGCCGTTCGCCCGACAGGATCAGCGTGTCCAGGAAGGCCCGGTCAGGCGCCTTGTTGGCGGTGATGCGCAGCGCCATCACCACGAGGCCGAGGCCGAGCGTCGCCGACACCATCGCCGCCGAACCGCCACCGGGGGTCGGCGAATCGCTGGCCAGCGTGTCGCGGAAGGTGGCCAGCGGCCAGCGCCACAGGCTGTCTTCGGTCTCTGTCATCACACTCTCCCGGCGCGGCGCTGCAGCTGCACCGCCTGCAGCAGGTTGCTGAAGATCAGGGTCGCGGTCAGCGGCCCCCCCCCCCCCCGCCCCCGCGGGAGTGCCGCCACCCTGGGGCGG
>NZ_JASATH010000388.1:0-2313 GCF_038440215.1 Inquilinus sp. OTU3971
GGGTTGGGCAGGCGCATGCCCACTGATCGAAATCGACCCTCCCCTTGAGTGATCGCCCCACATCAGAAAGCGGGCCAAGCCAGCCTGCCAGCCGCCGAGGCCTTCCCATAGCCTTCGGCCTCGCGGCCGCGATCGGTCTGATCCTGCTCCTCACCGTCGCTCCGACCCTTCTCGTCGGATACGAGACGGCGCGGCGGAACACCGCCGAACTCGTGCGTGACAAGGCGGAGCTGGCCATCCACAGCATGGAGCAGCGCGTGCGCCTCCATCTCGACCCGGTGGCGGCGCAACTCGAGTATCTCGGCCGCTTGGTCGCCGAGTTGCCAAATCAGCCGCCGCGGCCCGATGCCTTGGACGCATTGCTGCGGGCGTCGCTGGCCGCGTCGCCACAGGTCTCGGTAATCGCCTTCGTCGAACCGGACCTGCGCCTCTATCGCGTCTTCCGCAACCGGCCGCAGCTCGGGCTGGTGGTTGGAGATTGGAGCGACGATGCGGACTTCAGGCGGATCATCGACCGTGCGGCGCTCGCGCACACCGTGGTCTGGGAAGGCTTCTTCTTTGCGCAGAACGTGAACCAGCCCTACCTCAATGCACTGCTGCCGCTCGAGCGAGATGGTCGGTTCGTCGGTGCCCTGCTGGCAGGCATCTCGTTGGCCCAGCTCTCCGACTTTGTCGCCGGACTCGCCCAATCCGACCTGGAGACCGCGTTTATCCTGTACGGTGGCGAGCACGTGCTGGCGCATCCGACTCTGAAGAACGGCTTCCGGGGCTCGAGCCCTGAGCAGCCTCTGCCGTCGTTGGGCATGGTCGAAGATGCCGTGCTCCAGCGGCTGTCATCCGCCGAGCCGCTGCTTCTTGGCGACCGGGCCGATCGTGCGGCCTCGGGTCTCAGCACGATCGACCTCGACGGCGAGCGCTATCTGGCGGTGCTAAAAGAGGTCCATGGCTACGGCGATCAGCCCTGGCTCCTCGGCAGCTATATGCCTCTCGATGCCGCGGCGCCGCAGCTCGCCCGGCTCGACCTGCTGCTGCAGGCCGGCATCGCCATGCTCGCGATGGCGGCCATGGCCGCGGCGGGGCTCGGCGCGATGTTGAGTCGACCGATCCGACATTTGGCGCAGGCCGCCATACGGGTGTGTGAACTCGACCTCAGCGGCGCACCGCCAGTGCGCGGCGGTTGGTTCCGAGAACTGCGCGAGGCCGCGGCCAGCTTCAACGCCATGCTCGAGGCACTTCGCTGGTTCGAGGCCTATGTGCCGCGACAGTTGGTGCAGCGTCTGATGCGACTCCGATCGGGGCAGCCCCTGGTGTCGGAGGAGCGCGAAGTCACGGTGATGTTCACCGATATTGCCGGCTTCACAGCCCTTGCCGAAGACATGCCCGCGGGCGACGTCGCGGCGCTCCTCAATCGGCATTTCACCCTGCTCGACCGGTGCATCGAGAGCAATGGCGGCATCATCGATAAATTCATCGGAGATGCCGCGATGGCCTTCTGGGGCGCCCCGGAGGCGGATCCGGCCCACGCCCGTAAGGCGTGCGAAGCCGCAGTTGCGATCGCCGAGGCGGTCCGGGTGGACAATGCCGCCCGGCAGGCGATCGGTCAGCCGCCGCTGCGGCTCCACATCGGCATCCATACCGGTCGGGTGGTGGTCGGCAACATCGGCGCGCCCAGCCGGATGAACTACACGCTGATCGGCGACGCGGTGAACGTGGCCGAGCGGCTGGAGGGGATGGCGCGTGAGCTGGGCGCGCCCGAGATCGATGTGCACGTCCTCGTCAGCCACGCGACGGCCGATCAGGCCGTCCCCGTCTTCCACTTCCGCCATCTCGGGACCCGGCCGCTGCGTGGTCGCCACGGAAGCATCCGCGTGTACGAACTTCACGAGGCTCTCGCTGCGTGCCGGCCGGCTACAAGTATCAGGACAGCGTCCGAGCCATGATGACCGGCCGCAATCGGACCGGGAGGCATGCGGACGAGCAGCTGAAGCGGGCGCTCACCGTGGCGCCCGTTCCGACGGATCATCACGTGCCAATGGCGATGGCACCTTCGTTGGCGCCCAGTCGAACCCGACGGCACTGGGACGCGCGCTTGACACAATCGGTGCGAGCGTCGAGGCCGATCGCATCATGATCTGAAGCAGCACGCTTCCCGGCTGCCTTCGGGCAGGGCTCGTGAGGCGATCTGCTTGATCCAGCGCAATGCGCAATGCCCGACAAGGTGTGACAATTGCAACTCCCACCATGATGGAAGGCTGTGATGATCTCGCGAATTCTGGTGGCTATCGATGGGTCGGAGCACGCCAAGCGGGCGAT
>NZ_JASATH010000389.1:0-2236 GCF_038440215.1 Inquilinus sp. OTU3971
GGGGGGCGCTTTCGTTCCGGAGCGGGGGGCGATCGGAATGAAGGGCAACGATCAGCAACTCAGATTCGCCGACGAGTATGTCGTCGATGGGTACGGCGGCCGGGCGGCGATCCGGGCCGGCTATGCTCCGAAATACGCCAATCAGCGGGCCTCCGTCCTGCTCCGCGATCCGGACATGATTCTTGCCGTCCTCGAGGCGGCGGAGCGGTTGAAGAGGCGCGAGCCTCTCCGCGACCGAGTGCTGCGCCAGCTGCCGAAGCTGGCCGATAAAGTCGACATCCCCGCCACCCAGCCGCGCCGACGTCAGCGAGTCAAAGAGCTGCGCCGCAAGCTCGGCCTTCCCGAGCCGGTGAGACCGGTCGTGGAGGACGAGGCCCTGCCGGCCGACGCGATCGAGATCACTGTCTCCGATCCGCCGCCCGAGCATTACGGCGTCTTCGCCGAGCTGCTGCCGCCGGCCCGGTACAAGGGCGCCCATGGCGGCCGCGGCTCGGGCAAGTCGCATTTCTTCGCCGAACTGCTGGTGCGGCGCTGCTTGGCGCGGCCGACCCGAGCGGTGTGCATCCGCGAGGTGCAGCGGTCGCTCGACCAGTCGGTCAAGCGGCTGATCGAGGACAAGATCCTGGCGCTGGGCGTCGGCAGCCGGTTCAAGGTGCAGCAGGCCCAGATCCTGACGCCGGGCGGCCGGATCATCTTCCAGGGCATGCAGAACCACACCGCCGAGAGCATCAAATCGCTGGAGGGCTACGACATCGCCTGGGTCGAGGAGGCGCAGTCGCTGTCGGCCCGCAGCCTCGACCTGTTGCGCCCGACCATCCGCAAGCCGGGATCGGAGCTGTGGTTCTCCTGGAACCCGACCCGGCCGACCGACCCGGTCGACGCGCTGTTCCGCGGCCCCATGCTGCCGCCCGACGCCCTGCTGGTGGAGGCCAAATACTCGGAGAACCCGCATTTCCCGGAGGTGCTGAAGGCGGAGCTGGAATGGGACCGCCGGCGCGACCCGGACAAGTACCAGCATGTCTGGCTGGGCGGCTATCGCCGGGTCAGCGAGGCGCGAGTGTTCAAGAACTGGCGGGTCGAAGCGTTCGAGACGCCGGCCGATGCCCGGTTCCTGTTCGGCGCCGATTGGGGCTTCAGCACCGACCCGACGGTGCTGGTGCGCTGCTTCATCACCGGCCGGACGCTGTTCGTGGACCACGAGGCCTATGCCGTGGGCTGCGAGATCGACAGGACGCCGGCGCTGTTCGACACCATCCCGGGGGCGCGGTCATGGCCGATCACCGCCGACAGCGCCCGGCCGGAGACGATCAACTACCTGCAGCGCCACGGCTTCGGCAACCTGCGGGCGGCGGCGAAGGGGGCGGGGTCGGTCGAGGAGGGCGTCGCCTTCCTGCAGAGCCACGACATCCTGGTGCATCCGCGCTGCCGGCATCTGATCGACGAGCTGGCCCTGTACAGCTATCGGACCGACCCGCACACCGGCGAGCTGCAGCGGCGGCTCGAGGACCGCGAGAACCACGTCATCGACGCCCTGCGCTACGCCGTCGAAAGCCAGCGGAGGGGCGGCACCTACGACAGCTCGATGCGCTGGGTCGGCACGATCGGCTGGACGTACCGCCTGTTCGGGTGAGGCCTGCGTTCCGCCACCCGCGATCTCTCCGGTTGCACACACAAGCGGGCCGACATGGCCCTTGGAGGCCGGCCTTGTTCCTGGACACGCTGAGCAATGTCGTCGCCGGGCCGTTCACCGGCAAGGACAAGCTCGCCCATGACCGCTTCGGCCTGATCGGGATCGTCGCCGGCCTGCTCGGCTCCCGCCTCGGCCGCTGGGCGGCGCTGGCGCTGCTCGGCGCCGCCACCGTCGCGCTCATCCTCTGGCGCGTCTTCGCGGCCGGCCAGGCCAGCGTCGCCGCGCAGCAGACCCAGGAGACCCTGACCCATGTTCTGGACATCGTCCGGCACGACCAGGCGCTGCGTTCTCTCAGCCCTGCTGCTCGCCGCGAGTGGCTGCGCCGCTACGCCGAAGACCGGGGGCGCCGATAGCCTCTGCCTGGTGGTGGCCGAACCGCCCATCACCCCGGGCTGGGTCGAGAGCGCCGACCAAGCCTGGGTGGACTGGCTGGTGCCGATCGTCGACTACGGCCAGCGGCACTGCGGCTGGCAATAAAAAGGGGGGGGGGGGCCCCAGGGCGCCGCCCCCGGTTTTGGGTTGAGAACCCGGCGGGGGGGGAAAGCG
>NZ_JASATH010000390.1:0-2193 GCF_038440215.1 Inquilinus sp. OTU3971
CTCGCCGCCGCTGCCCTTGCCGGTCTCGAGATTGATCGCAACCCCGATATTGCTGCTGTAGTAGCTGGCGGTGTCGATGCCGGCACCGCCGTCCAGCCGGTCGGCCCCGGCGCCGCCGCGGAGCACGTCGGCACCGTTCCAGCCCTGCAGCGTGTTGGCCCCGCCGGTCCCGACCAGGCTGTCATTGCCCTGGCTGCCCGAGAGGTTCTCGATCCCGATCAGGATATCGCCCTGCGCCTCGCCGCCGGCGCCGACACCGGTGGCCAGGTTCACCGCGACCCCCACGGTGCCGGCGTAGTAGCTGGCGGTGTCGATGCCGGCACCGCCGTCCAGCCGGTCGGCCCCGGCGCCGCCGCGGAGTATGTCGTTGCCGGCCAGGCCTTGCAGCGTGTTGGCGCCGGAATTGCCGACGAGGCTGTTCGCGGCCGCATTGCCGGTGCCGTTGATGCCGGCGCCGCCGAGCAGCACCAGGTTCTCGACCTGGCCCAGCAGCCTGGCCGAGGCCAGCAGGCTGAAGCCGAACCAGGCCTGCACCGTGTCGATGCCGCCCGATCCGGCGACCGACTCGTCGATGACATCGGCGGTGGAGCCGACGACATAGGTGTCGTCGCCGGCGCCGCCACGCAGGATATCGGCCCCGGCGCCGCCGTCGAGCACATCGTTGCCGGCCAGGCCCTGCAGCGTGTTGGCGCCGCTGTTGCCCGTGAGGATGTTGGCCAACGCATTGCCGGTGCCGTTGATGGCGGCACCGCCGAGCAGCAGCAGATTCTCGATCTGGCCCAGCAGCGTGGCCGAGGCCGCCAGGCTGAAGGTGAACCCGGCCTGCACCGTGTCGCTGCCGCCCGACCCGGCGACGGATTCGTCGACGACGTCGGCGGCGATGTCGACGACATAGACATCGTTCCCGGCACCGCCACGCATGACATCGGCGCCGGCGCCGCCGTTGAGCTGGTCGTTGCCCTCCTCGCCCAGGAGCGTGTCGCCGACCACGCCGGCAACGCCGGTGGCCAGCACGTCGTTGCCCGCCCCGCCGCGCAGCTCGATGGCGAAGCCCCAGCTGTTGGTGCGGATCCGGTCGTCGCCGGCGGAGCCCTGGATCGCCTCCCAATTGCGCCAGACATCGGCGCCGATATAGGCGTCGAGCACGCCGGCCTGCCAGTCGGCCACCATCGCGCGTGTGAACACCATGGTGTCGCGGCCGGCGCCGCCGTCCATGATGTCCGTCCCGGCGTCGACATAGATGACGTCGTCGCCGCCCTGGGCGTAGACGACGTCGTCCCCGGCGCCGAAATTGACGGTCTCGCCATGGCTGGCGCCGTACAGCGTATCGACGCCGCCGGTGCCGTTGTAGACCTCGAACTCGTACATCTCGAAGCCGAGCCCGCCGATCTGGAAGGTGTTGCTGTTGTAGTCGATCGAGACCGGGCCACCGATGAAGGAGGCGGTGTCGACGCCGACCCCGCCGAAGGCATGGTCGAAGATGCCGATAGTGACGGTGTCGTTGCCGGCGCCGCCGAGCAGGAAGTCGTGCGATCCCTGCGGGCTGCCGCCGGCATCACCCTCCAGCCGGTCGTTGCCGTCCATGCCCCAGAGCGTGTTCGATCGTTCGTCGCCGTAGAGCGAGTCGTCGAAGTGCGATCCCTCCACATTCTCGATGCTGACCAGCGTGTCGTATCCCCATTGGCCGGCATGGATCTTGCCGTCGGTGGTGCTGCCGTCGGTGAAATACATCTCGGCGATGATGGCGCCCGGCGCATCGGCGTAGGAGACCGTGTCGGAGCCGGCGCCGCCTTTGATCGCGTCCGCGCCCTTGCCGCCCTGCAGCCAATCGTCCCGGGCGCCGCCATAGAGGGCGTCGATGCCGTCGCCGCCGGCGAAATAGGCGGCCCCGGCGTCGCTGGCGATCATCACGTCGTCGCCCTCGCCGCCGCTGAACTTCTCGATGCCGAGGAAGAGATCGCCCGCGGCCTCGCCGGAATGGGCGCCGGTCGCAAGGTTGATGGTGACCGCCGCGCCGAAATACGCAGTGTCCCAGCCCGCGCCGCCATCGAGGTAGTCGCCCCCGGCGCCGCCGGAGAGCATGTCATTGCCATCCTCGCCCAGCAGGCTGTCGCCCCCGTCCCCGCCACCGACGCTGTCGTCGCCCCCCCCCGCGGGGGCGGAAATTACCCCCGCCCCCCGCAAGGGGGCGGG
>NZ_JASATH010000391.1:0-2156 GCF_038440215.1 Inquilinus sp. OTU3971
CGCCCGCCAACCAAACGGGATCGGGGGCCGCGACGGCGGCCGGGGGTTGGGTTCGCCCAAGGCGAACCCAACCTACGCGGCTCATCCCGTGTCCGGCGGCTTGCGGCGGCCGGGAGCCGCGGAGCGGGGCTCGGGCGGATCCTCGCCGTCCTGCGACGGCAGGAAGCCCAGCTCCTCCATGGCCTCGTCGGCCATCTCGAGCCACTGCTCCACCCGCACCGGATAGCCCCAGCGCCGGCACAAGGCCGCCACCGCGACCTCGGCCCGGCTGGCTTCGATCAGCTCGACCACCTCCGGCCGCTCCAGCCGCTCGCTCAGCTCGTCGGCGCGGCGATCCTCCTCGCCGTCCTCGGACGACTCGTAGACCGCCGCCTGCATCGCCAACTTCACCCGCAGCTCGTGCCAGTCCTCCTGGGCCGCCTCGCGCTGCGCCGCGGCCTTGCGCCGCTCCTCGGCCTGACGCGACAGCTTGTCCTTGAGCAGCAGGGTCAGCCGCACCGAGCGCGCGACAGTGGCGATCCGCTGGCAATAGTCGACGCCGGGCTGCGGCGTCTGCAGCGCCTCCCGCTGCGTCGCCCGCGCGATCGACATCTGGATCTCGACCAGCTCCGCCACCACGCACAGATCCGCCGCCCGCTCCTCCTGCGGAGCGGCCGAGGCCTCGGTGGCCGAATCGGTCTGCGCCTTGTTCATAGAACATAGCATGAACGCAGTCGCCAATTAATACAAGCAAACAATGTGTTAAGAGTGGGATGATGCGTCAGGCCGCATCCGTGAGCGCGGCCGGTTTCGGGCCGCCGGTGGCCCAGTCCAGCAGTTCGACCGTGTGCACCACCGGCAGGGCGGTGCCGAGCCCGATCTGGGTGATGCAGCCGATGTTGCCGGCGGCGACGATCACCGCCCCGGTGCTTTCCACCGCCCGCACCTTGCGCGCCCGCAGCTCGTCCGCGATCTCCGGCTGCAGCAGGTTGTAGGTGCCGGCCGAGCCGCAGCAGAGGTGACCGTCCGGCACCTCGCGCAGCTCGAACCCCGCGGCGGCCAGCAGGCGGCGCGGCGGCGCCGCGATGCGCTGGCCGTGCTGCATCGAGCAGGCCGAGTGATAGGCCACGGCCTGGCCGGTCGGCCGCGCCGGCGGGTTCAGCCCGACCTCGTCCATCAGCTCGGTGATGTCCTTGGCCAGGGCCGAGACCGTCGCGGCCCGCTCGGCCCAGGCCGGGTCGGCGCGGAACATGTGGCCGTAATCCTTCACCGTGGTGCCGCAGCCCGAGGTGTTGACGACGATGGCGTCGAGCCCGCCCTCGTCCACGACCCGGCCCCAGGCCTCGATATTCGCCCGGGCCGAGGCCAGCGCCGCCGCCTCCCGGCCCATATGGTGGGTCAGCGACCCGCAGCAGCCGGCGCCCGGCGCCACCACCACCTCGACCCCGTGGCGGGTCAGCAGGCGGACCGTGGATTCGTTGATCGCCGGGTCCAGCACCGTCTGGGCGCAGCCGGACAGCAACGCCACCCGCCGCTTCCGCGGCCCTTCCGCGGCGAAGACCTGCGGCCGGTCGACCGGGCTGGGCGGCGGCAGCCGGCGCGGCGCCAGCGCCAGCATGGCGCGCAGCCGCTTCGGCAGCAGCCGCGCCGCCGGCCGGGCCGCGATCGCCCCCATCAGCGCCAGGCGGAACAGCCGCGGCCGCGGCAGCACCGCCGCCAGCAGCGCCCGGATCGCCCGGTCCGGTAAAGGCCGGCGGTAGGTCTTCTCCACCACCGCGCGGCCGTGATCGACCAGATGCATGTAGTGCACGCCCGACGGGCAGGTGGTCATGCAGGACAGGCAGGACAGGCAGCGGTCGAGATGCCTGGCGACGCTGGCCGGTGCCGGACCGCCGCCCTCCAGCATCGACTTGATCTGGTAGATCCGGCCGCGCGGGCTGTCGAGCTCGTCGCCCAGGACCGTATAGGTCGGGCAGGTGGCGAGGCAGAAGCCGCAATGCACGCAGCTGCGCAGGATCTGCTCCGACACCGCATTGTCCGGATCGGCCAGCTGCGCCAGCGAGAAATGAGTCTGCACCCGCACTCTCCCGTCGTTGCGCCGACACTAGCCTGCGGCCCGGCGTCAAGGGAACCCGGCCGATGCGGCGGACGGCGTTGTCAACCGTCATGGCGGTTAG
>NZ_JASATH010000392.1:0-2148 GCF_038440215.1 Inquilinus sp. OTU3971
CCGCGCCGCCCGCCGCCCCCCCCCGCGCGGCCCCCCCCCCCCCCCCCCCCCGGGTCGGTCGCGGTCAGCCCGGGCGGGACTCCAGCACCACCGAGCCGGTCTCCAGCAGGGATTTGAGATTCGACAGGATCATCGGCCAGCCGCCGGACACCGCCTCGATGAACTTCGATTCATCGCGGTCGATACTGTGGGTGACGGTCAACTTGACCGCTTCGCCGGCCGGCTCGAGCTCCATGGTGCAGCGGGAATCGCCCTCTTCCTTCAGCTCCGGCCGGAACTCGTTGCGCCAGCGCAGCACCAGGCGCCTGGGCGGGTCGAACTCCAGGACCTCGCCGGTATCGCCCACCCTGCCATCCGGGAGCATCAGCTTCCAGGCGCCGCCGACACGCCATTCGGCCTCATGGTAGACGCCATCCCAGTAGCGGCGGGTGAACTCCGGTTCGGTCAAGGCCTGCCACAGCGCGGCCGGCGTGGTGCGGATGAAGGTGACGTAGACGAAAGTGCTTCCAGCCATGACGTCGCTCCTTGCTGTTGTCTCGGTCGTTCACAGGGCTAGGTATCCTGGTCGCCGCCCTGCTGTTCGAGCCGCTGCTTGAGCGCCGACAGCGCCGCCAACCGCGGCTGCTCGAACTTGCGGATCCAGCGCTCCGCGATCGTGGCGATCGGCACCGGGTTGATGAAGTGCAGCTTCTCCCGGCCCTGCCGCTTCCAGGAGACGAGGTTGGCCTCCTCCAGGATCGCAAGGTGCTTGGTCACTGCCTGGCGCGTCATCGCCAGCCCGCGGCAGAGCTCGCCCAGCGTCTGGCCGCTCTCCGCCTGCAGCCGGTCCAGCAGCTCCCGGCGGCTGGCATCCGCCAGGGCGTGGAACACGGCATCGTCGTCGCTCTGCATCGATCTAATATGCAACTATATGGTTGCATGTCAAGATCCGGCCGGCATTGCCCGCGGGAACCTGGATCGTCACGATCCGGTTAGATTCGCGATCGGACAGGAGGCGTCGCCATGAGCCGTCCCCGCTACGCGATCGTCGAGGCGCCCTCGGTGCTGGGGCTGTTCCCGAAGGGGGTCGAACGGCTGCCCGAAGCCCTGCTCGGGGCCGGGCTCGCCGAACGGCTGGGGGCGCGGCGGGCCGGCCGGGTCAAGCCGCCGCCCTACGACCCGCGGCGCGATCCCGAAACGCTGCTGCTCAATCCCTCCGGCATCGCCGCCTATTCGGTCGCCCTCGCCGACGCCGTCGGGCTCGTGCTCGGGGCCGGCGAGGTGCCGGTGGTGCTGGGCGGCGATTGCTCGATCCTGCTCGGCTGCCTGCTGCCGCTGCGCCGGCGCGGGCGCTTCGGCCTGTTCTTCCTCGACGGCCATGCCGATTTCTACCAGCCGGAGGCCGAGCCCAACGGCGAGGCGGCGTCGATGGACCTGGCGCTGGCCACCGGCCGCGGCCCGGCGGTGGTGACCGATCTCGAAGGGTTGCGGCCGCTGGTCCGCGACGAGGACGTGGTCGCCTTCGGGATCCGCGACGCCGAGGACGCCGCGCGCTTCGGCAGCCAGCGGATCGAGGACAGCGGCATCGAGCTGCTCGACCTCGCCGCGGTCCGGCGGGTGGGCTTGCAGGCCGCGCTGGAGCGGACGCTGGACTGGCTGACCCGGCCCGAACTGCTCGGCTTCTGGGTCCATCTCGACGCCGACGTGCTCGACGATGCGGTGATGCCGGCGGTCAACTACCGGATGCCGGGCGGCTTGTCCTTCAACGAGCTGGCGACGATCCTCGGGGCCGCGGCGGCGAGCGGCCGGATGGCCGGCATCGACATCACCATCTTCAACCCCGCCCAGGATCCGGACGGCACCATCGCCGCCGCCTTCTCCGACGCCATCGCCCGGGGGCTGCGCTCCTAGAGACCGTTTGGAAA
This sequence comes from Inquilinus sp. OTU3971, assembly GCF_038440215.1. Taxonomy (NCBI): domain Bacteria; kingdom Pseudomonadati; phylum Pseudomonadota; class Alphaproteobacteria; order Rhodospirillales; family Rhodospirillaceae; genus Inquilinus; species Inquilinus sp. OTU3971. The sequence continues at coordinate 1,905 of NZ_JASATH010000392.1, forward strand.
TGCGCTGGCGTGAGTCGGCTGGCGGTGGTTTCGAGAACCGGAGCGCAGCGCACGTTTGGTTCGTGGGCACCGGAAGCGGAGAAACCGCCGTCAGACGGCCGCGCCAGTAGCATTTCCAAACGGTCTCTTAGTCTTACTGCGTCATAAGCGAGGGGGGATGTTCCTGGTCTGACCCGGAGCGTTGCAGCAGGGACATCGGTGGAGGTTCCTGGCGAGGGCGACGGTGAGACGTCGGCGCAAGGTG
>NZ_JASATH010000393.1:0-2139 GCF_038440215.1 Inquilinus sp. OTU3971
CCCCCCCCCCGGGGCCATGTAGGTGTGGGTGCTGTGCTGAACCCCGGCCTGGTCGATCCAGTTGGTGCCGAGGCTGCTGCAGGAGCCGGATAGCGGGGTGTTCGCCGCCGGCTGGACGTAGCTGACGCCCTTCAGCTTGTTCTCGAAATGGGTCAGCCCGTCGGTCACGAAGCCGGGCGGCGTCAGGTTGCAGGGCGTGTAGATCGTCTCGATCCCCGGCAGGTTCCACCATGCATTCGGGACGATGTCGTAGTCGTTCCAGTAGCGCAGCGAGTAGCTGAAATCGGTGCCGAACAGCGTGGCGAAATCCGCGTTGCCGACGGTCGGCGCGGCGAAGGTGGCGGGCACGATCGGGGTGGTGATGCCGAGGCTCTGCAGCCAGGGAGCGACCACGGTGGTCAGGGCGCCGCCCAGGCTGTGGCCGGTGACGACCAGCACCGGCGACTGGTTCGCCGAATCGTTGAGATAGTCGGTCACGAAATCCGACAGGCTCTGGCCGTTCGAGCTGAGCTTCTGGATGACGTCGAGGGCGGACAGGGTGCCCTTGGCGATCCGCGCCGTGCTGCTGGGCGCCCAGGGCAGCGGCACCTGGTCGGGCACCCGCAGATCCTCGAACAGCTGCTTGAGGATGCCCCAGGGGTCGTCGACATGGACGTCGGTGCCGCGCAGGCAGACCACCAGCAGCACCGGCACACCCGACGCCGCATCGGTGTAGGCGGCGGCATAGGCGAGGTTGCTGTCGTCCCAGTCCTTGGCCGGGCCCCAGACGACACTCCAGCTGCCGGTCGAGGGATCCGGCGCGTTCTCGCCCGGCGGCGGCACCGCGGGCATGGCCGCCGCGATCTGGTCGGTCTGGAAATACGAGATCTGGCACAGCTGCAGATAGCTGATCGCGAACGGAGTGGCCGGGATGCCGCCCTGACCGACGGCACCCTGCTTGATCTCCTGCGGTGTCATGACGCCTCCATCTCCGCGCGAATCTTGGCAGGCCAGCCGCACGCCTGCGCGGCAAGGCGGGCCGGACGCAATATGACCGCCCAGGGCGACGAACGGCGTCAACACCTATAAGTTGTGGAAAATGCCGATAAAATCGCCTGAACGGATGAAGACCGACATCGCGGATGCAATCCGGCGGCCGGCCCGATACTGTGAGGCCGAGCATAGACCCCTGCCCTCTGGACCTTGATGAGCCGCACCGTCCCCTCCGAAGCCGCGTCCGCCTGGCGCACCAGCATCGTCGTCAGCCCTGAGATCGGCGATGCCGTGCAGACCGCCTTCGACGACGCCTTCGCCTCGGTCGCCGCCTTCGAGATCGAGGATGGCGGCGACTGGGTGATCGAGGGCATCGACCGTACCCCGCCGGACGAGGCGGCGCTGGCCGCGCGGCTGGCCCTGGTCGCGGCGATGCTGGGCACGACGCTGCCGGCGCCGATGGTGGAGAAGGTGCCGCCGACCGACTGGCTGGCCGCGACCTACCAGGCCTTCCCGCCGCTGCGCATCGGCCGCTTCTTCATCCACGGCTCGCATATCGAGGACGCGCCGCCGCCCGGCACCATCCCGCTGTGCATCGACGCCGCCACCGCCTTCGGCTCCGGCGAGCACCCGACCACCGAGGGCTGCCTGCGCGCGCTGGACCGGCTGTCGCGCCGCCGCCGCTTCCGCCGCGTCCTCGACATGGGCTGCGGCACCGGCATCCTGTCCTTCGCCGCCGCGCGGCTGTTCCATGCGCCGGTGCTGGCCGCCGACATCGACCCGGAATCGATCCGCGTCACCCGCATCAACGCCCGGATCAACCAGCTGTCGGACCGGGTCACCGCCGTGGTCTCGAACGGCTATGCCAGCCGGGTGGTGGCGGAGCACGGCCCCTACGACCTGATCATCGCCAACATCCTGGCCCGGCCGCTGATGAGCATGGCGGCCGACCTGCGCCGCAACCTGGCGCCGGGCGGGGTGGCGATCCTGGCCGGGCTGCTGGACCGACAGGCGCCCCAGGTGCTGGCGGCGCACCGGCTGCAGCGCCTGAGCCTGGCGGACAAGATCCCGATCCGCGGCTGGCCGACGCTGATCCTGGGCTGAGGCAGCGCAGCGCACCGGCTGCAGCGGCTGTCGCTCCTGGACAAAATCGCGGCCCGTGGCCGG
>NZ_JASATH010000394.1:0-2097 GCF_038440215.1 Inquilinus sp. OTU3971
CCAGCTTCAGCCGCGATGTCGGAGATGCCAAAGCCGCGCTCGAATATGCCGAGCGGCTGGCCCGGATCGTACCCGTCGACCCGAACCTCAGGGGCCTTATCGAGGACCTTCGGCGCCAGGCGGCGAAGCGGCAAGGGCAGTGACCTTCGAAAAGTCGTTGGGAGGACACTTCAGAAAATCAGCGGGACCATCGCGTCGGCGCCTCGACGCCGGACATTGCCCGAACTCGCTACATCCGGCCCTTCGGGAACGCCGCCAGCCCATTCGCCCGAACCACCTACCGAACCGGCCTAGTCCATCAGGGCTAATGGACACGCCAACAGGGACCGGTAGCTTTGTAAATGTCGTCAAGAGACCGTCGTAAGGACAAAGCGTGGCTTTTCGTCCAAGCGCACACAATGCGTCCCGAGGAAATTCTATGTTGCTGCACAGTACCCCGATTTCACATTTCCTTGACTGCAGCCAGCGATGGCGTCCACGCATTTTTCATGAGAGATACGGACTATATTAACCACATGGTACCTCGCGAACATTCCTCAAAACGTTGTGTGAGCAGTCATGGCCAATCTCATGCAATCCATTCCTCGCAGCTACTATCATATGTTCATCATTCCCTTGGCCCAGAGGTATCTGGAGCGACTGAGCCAGCCGCTGGACTACTGGCAGGCTTATTTCTTTCGCCGCGGACTGGAGTACTTCGCACGTGGAATTCCGGAAGGCGCCATCTCGGCCTTGAACTTCATGGATCTCACCATCGATCGCCGGTCTGAGATGTTCTGCGGTCCGATGCTGGTGCAGCCCCTGGGACAGAGCGAGGCCGATGACATTCGCATTTCTCTCAGCGAGATTATCGCGGCAGGCGAGAGTGACTGCCTGGCGTTTGCAATGCCGCCGCCCGCTGGACAGACGACGGCTCAACCGGTGTTCCTCCTGGTTGAGTGACCGGCGAGGGCCCGCTCCGTCGGTCAGCACAAAGTGCCGCAGATGGGTGACTGTTGTAGATCGGCATGGGGTCCCGGCACTGATCGGCTGTAGATGGTGGGTCGCACGTTCCACAGATCAATCGGAAATTCATTGGTACGCAGCGCTGATAGCCCGCAAGCATTGTGCCTGAATATTCATCGAATAGTGAGGACCACTTGGCTCAATACACTGAAACTACGCTTGGGCCGTACTTCGCCCGTTTTTCGCTAGTCTATGTCATCGGCATGGTGATCAGCATGGCCTTCATGCTGGTCGCCGAACAGAAGACATGGGCTCTTCCTCCCGGAATCGGTCCGGGTCTCTCCATCGGCACGATCTACGCTGCAGCCATTGCGACCGCCAGTCTCTTCGTCAGGGACAATGGGCGAGTTCCGCTAGGAGACGAGCGCTCACGCTTGATCAGAGGCAGCATCCTTCTGTCCATAATCTGGAGTATTGCAGCCATCATTCTTGTTTCTGTCGGGTTTGCAATCCACACACTCGGGTTGGAGGATCCAAGCATCTATGTGGCGCTCGTAGCTGAGCTATGGCATCAGGCCTCTCAGCTGCTGAAGACCGGAACATTCTGGATCGCCCTTCTCCTTGTCCTGCTTGTCACATATGGCGTCACCTATTTCATCTTCTCGTCGGTCTATGGCCGCTCGGCCGAGCGACTGCTGAAGCGATAGAGTCAGGAGCTGCGGCGCGAAGCCGGGCGCCTGGGCCAGCGCCTCCTCGCCCGAGGCGCAGGCGGCCAGGACGAAGCCGCCCAGCTCCTCAAGGGCGAAGCCGGCGACCGAGCGGATGTCGGCATCGTCCTCGACGTTGAGGATGCGGGTCAGCACCTCATCGGCCATGGCGGGGCCCCCCTTGCTTGTCCTGGATCAGGCCGTTGATCAGGGCGGTGATGGTTTGGTGCAGCTGCTCGTTGTCGGTGCGGCTCTTGACCAGCGAGGCGGAGACCGCGCTGGGGCATTGTCACGGGAACCTGAACGAGCCGCACTTTGGCTCGGTTCAATGCGGTACTCAGGCGGCTGCGGTCGCGTTCTGCCATTGCTCGGCAGCCGCGGCTCGGAAGGGGCGGAGCGTCGGTCGGGAGATCCGATGGCGCTCGAGATTGAAGCTGTTGTGGAT
>NZ_JASATH010000395.1:0-2010 GCF_038440215.1 Inquilinus sp. OTU3971
CTTGCGGGAGGGGGTTGGGGGAGGGGGCTGCGCGCGTCTGCGCGCGAATGGCCTGACGGGAGGGGGGGGACTCAAAAGAGGCGATGTGTGAACGTCGTAGCCTGCGAGGGGAGGGGAGGATGACAAAAGGCCTGCAGCGGCGAGTCGGGGCCGATCCTCCACCCTGTCAAATGCAAATAAAATTGGCGCGAAGGCCGCCCGGCCAGCTTCTCATTCCCGTCCTCATCCGGCATATTGTCTCCGGATGTTGCGCTGCAATATTGTACTGGGAGTTTCCGTGAAACATAAGGAGCCCAAGCACGTCGCCGAGTTCCGCTGGCGCCATCTCCGGCCGGACGAGACGATCGAGCTGTTCCTGGAGAACAGCCAGCGCAACGGCATGCTGATTCTCACCAGCGAGCGCGCCTGCCTCTATCGCAAGGGGCTGTGGGGCGAGGCGCTGGAGGCGGTGCCGGTCAACCGGATCACCGCGGTCGAGGCCCGCTCCATCCTGGGCCATCACGTGATCAGGCTGCTCGGCCCGCCCGAGCCGCTGGTGTTCAAGACCTTCGATCGGCGCGACCTGGTCGACGCGCTGTGCGCCCGGCTGGACGAGCTGCGCCGGGCCGACCCCGCGCCGGCGCCCGCGGACGGACCGATGGAGCATCTCAAGCGGCTCGGGGCCCTGCGCGACGCCGGCATCCTCACCGAGGGCGAGTTCGACGCCAAGAAGGCCGAGATCCTCTCGAAGTTCTAGCCGCCGGGCCGGGAGCGGGAGCCGCGGCGCCGACGCCGGTGAATTCGCCGACTCGCCGCGCTAAGCTGCGGCTCCCGCGGATCCCGGAGCCGCCCGATGAAGTCGCTCCTCGTCCGGCGCCTGGTCCAGGCGGTGCCGGTGCTGCTGATCGTCGTCTGCCTGGCCTTCCTGCTGCTGCGGCTGGCGCCGGGCGACGCCGTCGACGCGCTGGTGGTCGAGATGGGCGGCGGCGACCCCGGGCTGATCGCCCGGCTGCGCGCCGATTACGGGCTCGACCAGCCCTGGCCGGTGCAGCTCGGCCTCTACCTCGCCCATGTCGCCCGGCTCGACCTCGGCTGGTCGGTCGGCTTCTCCCGCCCGGTGCTCGGCCTGGTGCTGGAGCGGGCGGGCAACACCGCCCTCCTGATGGCCGCCGCCCTGTCCCTGGCGTTCTCCGCCGGCACCCTGCTCGGCGTCGCCGCGGCGCAAAGCCACCTCAAGGGCCGCGGCTGGCTCGACACGCTGGTCACCGGCTTCGGCCTCTTGCTCTACGCCATGCCCGGCTTCTGGATCGGGCTGATGCTGATCGTCGCCTTTGCCGTGAAGCTGCGCTGGCTGCCGCTGGCCGGCATCGCCACGGTGCCTGCCTTCGAGTCCGGCTGGGCCTATGTCATGGACGTCGCCCAGCACCTGGTGCTGCCGACCGTGGCGCTGTCGCTGATGTATGTCGCCGTCTACCTGCGGCTGATGCGCGCCGGCATGCTGGAGGTGGCGGGCAGCGACTTCGTCCGCACCGCCCGGGCCAAGGGCCTGCCGCCCGGCCGCATCACCTGGCGCCATGTGGTGCGCAACGCGCTGCTGCCCATGGTCACGGTGTTCGGCATCCATTTCGGCATGCTGCTGGGCGGCAGCGTGGTGATCGAGAGCGTCTTCGCCATCCCCGGCCTCGGCCGCCTGGCCTATGAGGCGGTGACCAAGCGCGACCTCAACCTGCTGCTCGGCATCATCCTGGCCAGCGCGGTGATGGTGATCGCGGTGAACTTGGCGGTGGACCTGCTTTACGCAAGACTGGACCCGCGGCTGAGGCAGGCGCGATGAGGGCCGCTCGCCACAATCAACTCCGCAGCCTCTTTGAGTCCCCCCTCCCCCCGCGGGAGGGGGGTAGGGGGAGGGGGGTCTCTCGGCTCGATCCGGACCAGGTCCTCGGTAAACTGGACAGGCGGCAAGCCGGTCTCCTTGCCCATCCGCGCGCGGACGCGCGCAGACCCCTCCCCCTGCCCCCCCCCCCCCCCGGG
>NZ_JASATH010000396.1:0-1989 GCF_038440215.1 Inquilinus sp. OTU3971
CCCCGGCGCCGCCCGCGGGGGGGGGCCCCACACCCCCCCGCCCCCCCCCCCCCCCCCCCCAGGTCGTTCGCGCCTGCGGCGCGGATCAGTGCAGCTTGCGCGACCACGCCTCGACCTGCCGGTCGGCCTCTTCCTTGGCGATGCCGTAGCGCTCCTGGATCCGGCCGACCAGCTGGTCGCGCCGGCCGTCGAGCACGTCGAGGTCGTCGTCGGTCAGCTTGCCCCATTGCTCCTTGGCCTTGCCCTTCACCTGCTTCCACTGGCCTGAAATCTGATCCCAGTTCATCGCGATCTCCTGTCGTGACGTGGTCAGGCCCGGATCAAAGCGAGTCCGCTCTCCGGGTCCAGTGCCTTGCGCAGATAGGCCGGCGCCTCGGTGACGATCAGCTCCAGCGTCGGCCGCACCCGGGCCTCGGCCAGATGGCCGGCCAGGGCGGTGCCGTCGCGGCGGCCGAGCACCAGATGCACATGCAGCGCCGGCTTGCCCTCGGGCGACACCGCGACGTCGCCGAGCAGCGACGCCACCTCGACCTGCTCCTTCACCGGGATCGGCAGGTACTCCTTCCGCTCCCAGTCGAAATAGCGCAGCCCGGCCTCGCTGAAGGCGCCGATGCCGGTGATCTGGGCCGCGGTCAGCCGCTCCGCCTCGGCGAAGCGCTGCAGGCTCTCCATCACCGCCTCCCCGGTCTCGAGGATGACGGCGAAGACCCTCTGGCCGTCGGCCGCGTGCAGTTGCTTGACGATCATCCGTCGCTCCCGTGGCACTCGGGAAGGCAACGGGGCGGCGGGGACAGGCGTTCCGCTGTCCTAGACGTCGACGCGCCGGATCCGGGCGCCGCAGCGGCGCAGCCGTTCGACCAGGGTGTCGTAGCCGCGGTCGACATGCTCGACCCCGTGCAGCGTGCTGGTGCCTAGGGCGCCGAGGGCCGCGATCAGCAGGCCGGCGCCGGCGCGGATGTCGGTCGCCGTCACCTCCGCCCCGTGCAGCGCCGGGACGCCGCGGATCACCGCGTGGTTGCGCACCACCCGGATGTTCGCGCCCATGCGCTGCAGCTCCGGCACATGGCGGAAGCGGTTCTCGAACAGGGTCTCGGTGACCATCGCCGCGCCCTCGGCGCAGGACAGGAGCGCCATGGCCTGGGGCTGCAGGTCGGTGGCGAAGCCGGGATAGGGCTGGGTCATGATGTCGACGCCGACGAGCCCGCCGGTGCCCCGGCGGGCGGTGATCACGCCATCGGCCGATTCGATCTCGATCCCCGCATCCTCGAACACCGGCAGCGCCGCGCTCAGCAGCTCGGTTGAGGCCCCGGCCAAGTGCAGCTCGCCATTCGTGGCGGCGGCGGCGCAGATCAGGGTGCCGAGCTCGATCCGGTCCGGCAGCACGTCATAGGTGGCGCCGTGCAGCCGGTCGACGCCCGTGACGTGCAGCGTGTCGGTGCCGATGCCCTCGATGGGGGCGCCCATCGCCGCCAGGCAGCGGGCGAGGTCGGTGACCTCCGGCTCCCGCGCCGCGTTGGTGATGCTGGTCTCGCCCTTCGCCAGCGTCGCCGCCAGCATCAGGTTCTGGGTGGCGCCGACCGAGGGGAAGGGCAGCACGATCGCGGCGCCGCGCAGGCCGCCGGGCGCGCTCAGCACCACCTCGCCGCCCTCGATCTCGGCGACAGCACCCATCTGGCGGAAGCCGGCGAGGTGGAAGTCGACCGGCCGCAGGCCGATGGCGTCGCCGCCGGGCAGCGGCAGGGCGATCCGGCCCAGCCGGGCCAGCGCCGCGCCGGCGATCAGGAAGGAGGCGCGCATGCGGGCGACCAGGGCCGAATCGACCCGGCCGGTGCCGAAACCGGCGCCGCCCATGGTGCCGGCCAGGGCCGGGCCGCTCTCGTCCCAGGACACCTCGACGCCGAGCTCGGCCAGGATGCCGGCCAGGATGGCGACGTCGAGGATGCGCGGCAGGTTGCGCAGCGTCAGCCGCTCGTCGGTCAGCGCGGCGCA
>NZ_JASATH010000397.1:0-1900 GCF_038440215.1 Inquilinus sp. OTU3971
GGGTGCAGAGATCACGGAAGCCTCCTGTCTGCAGGGGATTGGACCCCTGATTCAGACAGGACCCGCGATCATCGCCCAGGCCGGCTCAACTGCACCACTCTCATGCCGCGGAGCGGCTTAGTCCCTTGGCGCATCCTGGCCAGGTCAGGCCGGCAGGGGAGGGTGAGAAGCGGCCCCTGGGATGGCGCGCAACAGCCGTCCGGTCTGCGGCTGTGACCCGCCCGCGCGAGGCATCTGCCTGACCATGGCTTGAATACTCTCCAGATGTCTGTGGAATACCGGGGGCTCCCAGGACGTCGAACATGTGAGACGGGCCATTGCAGCCCGCTTTGGCACCACGGTTCTGGAGTTTCTGATGCGTATCCGTTCTGCTGCGACGCTGCCCATCGTGGCCGCTTTCGGACTGCTCTACGCCATGGCGGCGAGCGCAGGCGGCTGGGGGGATCTCAAGGATGTCTCGAAGCCGCAGTTCATCACCGTCAAGGACAATGGCGGCGGACACGGCGGCGGCAATGGAGGCGGTAACGGCGGTGGGAATGGCGGGGGCAATGGAGGCGGCAACGGAAATGGGGGAGGCAACGATGGCGGAAACGGCGGCGGCAAGGCTGACAGCAATGGCAGCGGCAACGGCGGCGGGACAGCCAGCAGCACCGACAGCGGCGTCGACAGCTCCGGGGGTGAAGCCCCCGGTAACATCGGCAAGATCAGAGGCACCCGCCACGGAACCGGCATCGCCAGCTCGACGGATGACACGGACGGCCCCGGACGCAGCGGCAAGACGAGGGGTATGAGGCCCGGCAAGGCCGACACCATCTCGCTCGACGACGACACCACCGCTGCGCTGGCTGGCTCCGGCTGGTCGCCGACGGTCGGCAACGGGCCGTTCCGCAATCACGGTGCCCGTGTCTCCGCCATGGTCAGCCTGGCCAAGGAGCTCGGCTACGGCGCCAATGTCGGGGCCATGCAGGCCAATTTCGGCACGCCGCAGGAGACGGGGATCCGTGACCTGCAGCAGCGGATCGCCGATCTCAAGGCCGACCCGACCACGGATCCCGCCCTGATCGACGCGCTCGAGGCCGAGCTCGCCGACCGGATCGACCAGGTCAAGCCCGGCACCGGGCCGACCGGCGAGTGGGAGACGACCAATCTGGACGTCGACGGCAACGGCGTGGTCGACGACCACGACCTGGCCCTCGCCCGCGAAGGCTTCCGCCCCTTCGACTGAGGCCTGACGATCGGCCGGCGGACCCGGGTCTCGGGGGCGCCGGCGATCCGGCAGGGTTTCAGCGACCGGTTCAATCGGTCAGGATGTCGACGATGATGCCGGTGGCGATGGCCATCAGCACCACGTCGGACCCGACCATGTAGTAGTCGTAGCCGTCGTAGCGGGGCAGCCGGGCCAGCAGATCCGCCGGCAGGCCCCGCTTGGCGATGCCCGGAGGCAGCGGCTTGCCCCGCGCCAGGTTGCGGGCGATGCCGGGCGGCAGCGCCTGGGCGCGCGGCCAGTCGCCATAATAGTCGACGATCACGTCCCGGTCCCGCGGCTGGAACAGCACCGCCGGCGTGCCGGCATTGCCCTGGCGGTGGGATTTGCCCTGGCCTTGGCCGGGCCCGCTGCCCGGAGTTCCGGGCACGATGACGCTCTGCTTCTTGCCGTGGCCTTGTCCCTGACCGTGCCCCTGTCCCTGACCCTGGCCCTGGCCTTGAGGAGGGGCCGCCATGGCGACAGTGCCGGCCGCCATCAGGCCGAGCGCGGCGGCCGCAAGGAGCAGGGTCCGGATCGCGCCGGTCCTAAGCGTTCTTGGAGTCAAAGTCTTCATCCTCGTGGCATGACAGTAGCCATAGTGCGGCCGTTCATGGTTCGAAACGATCCCCAGCGCCAGGCGTCCAGACGAACGCC
>NZ_JASATH010000398.1:0-1862 GCF_038440215.1 Inquilinus sp. OTU3971
CGCCCCCTTTTTCCCCCCCCCCCGCGCGCGCCCCCCCCCACACCCCTCCCCCTGCCCCCTCCCGCAAGGGGAGGGGGGACTATAATGAACCGGTCGGATGATGTGCCAAGCGGTGCCGTGTCCAACCGGAAAGGTCAGGCCCCCTCTGTCGCCCGAGAAGGCTGCGCCCCCAGCCCGAAGCGGCGGGCGGCGATGTCGACGATGCGGCGCGGCGGGTGGCGGATGTCGACCGTCACCACCCGCTCGCCCTCGCCCGGCGGCTCCAGCGTCTCGAACTGGCTGCGCAGCAGGGCGGGCGGCATGAAATGGCCCTTGCGGTTGGCCAGGCGGGTGGCGATCACCGCTTCCGACCCCGAGAGATAGAGGAAGGCCACCTGCGGCCGGCCGGCGACCAGCCGGTCGCGATACACGCGCTTGAGGGCCGAGCAAGCCAGCACGGCGGGCTGTTTGTCCGCGAGCCACTGCCCGATCTGCGCCGCCATGGCGTCGAGCCAGGGCCAGCGATCCTCGTCGGTGAGCGGGTGCCCGGCCTTCATCTTCTCGATGTTGGCCGGGGGGTGAAAGCTGTCGGCGTCGGCGAAGACCCCGCCCATGCGACGGGCCAGCTGCTTGCCGATCGTGGTCTTGCCCGAGCCGGAGACGCCCATGACGATGATCACGCCGGGCGGGTCGCCACGACCGGAGTCGGAAGGACGGGTGTGGGTCGCGCCGTGATCCGCGGCCGGCATGGGCATGTCCTCAGCTGAGCTTCACAACCTCGCCGGTGCGGAAGCTCTCATCCGCCGCCAGCACGATGCGCAGGCTGTCGATCGCCGCCTGCATGGAGTCGGTCAGGTCCAGATCCTCGCGGATCGCGCGCAGGAAGAACTCCTGCTCGCGGTCGCACAGATCCTGGTGGCCGGGCTCATCGGCCATGGTGATCCAGCGGTCCTTGTCGACGAAGTGGTTGTTCGCGTCGATCGCGGCGGAATGCAGCTTCAGCGCGTTGGTCTTGGTGTGCTGGTCGATATCAGCGGACTCCGAGATCGCGTCGGTCCTGGCCTCGCCCTGCCCGTCCTGCGGCACCACGATCGAGACGCAGCCCTTCGGCCCGACCACGTCCTTCACGAAATAGGCGACCTCGCTCATCATCGGGCCCCAGCCGGCCTCGTACCAGCCGACCGAGCCGTCGTCGAAGACGACGTGCAGATGGCCGTAATTGTGGATCGCGACCTCGCTGGACAGCCGGGCGCCGATGCCATGCACCCGCACCGGCTTGGCGCCGGTCATCTGGCACATCACGTCGACATAGTGGACGCCGCAATCCACCACCGGCGACAGCGACTGCAGCAGGTTCTTGTGCCAGGTCCAGGACGGGCCGGAGCTCTGCTGGTTCAGGTTCATCCGCATCACCAGCGGCTTGCCCAGCGTCTTCGCCACCTCGATGAACTTCACCCAGGAGGGGTGGACCCGCAGGATGTAGCCGATCACCAGCTTGCGGCCGGTTTCCTTGGCCCGGGCCACGACGCGCTCGGCATCCTCGACCGTGGTCGCGATCGGCTTCTCCATGAACACATGGGCGCCGGCATCCATCGCCTGCAGCGCGAACTCGGCATGCGTGTCGGTCCAGGTGTTGATCGAGACGGCGTCCGGCCGGGTCTCGGCCAGGGCCGCGCCGTAATCGGCGAAGCGCGGATAGTCGACCAGCTCCGCCGGCAGGTCGGCCTTGGCGATCGAGCGGGCGACCAGGCCAACGATCTGGAACCCGTCCAGCCTGTGATAGGCCAGAGCGTGCGACAGGCCCATATGGCCGACGCCGACAACGAGGACACGCACCGGATCGGTCATGGCGGGACTCCCTGGTTCATGGGTTAGTCTTACTG
>NZ_JASATH010000399.1:0-1862 GCF_038440215.1 Inquilinus sp. OTU3971
CTCGCTGCTGGCGACCAGGATGGTGTCGCGGCTGCGCCAGACCCTGGCGGTGGAGCTGCCGCTGGCGGCGCTGTTCGAAGCCCGCACCATCGCCGGCCTGGCCGCGCTGATCGATCGACATGGCCGCGGCAACGCCGCGGCGGAACTGGATGCGATGTCCGAGCTTCTGGACGCGCTGGAGCTGCCCGAATGAACGACATGACCGTGCCGCCGGCCGACCCGATGCGCGCGATCGCCGAGCGCGTCGCTGCCCTGCCGGCCGACAAGCGCCGGCAGTTCCTGGCCCAGCTCGACGCCAAGGGCATCAGCGCCCAACGCCTGCCGATCGTGCCGGCGTCGCGCGACGGCGACCTGCCGCTGTCCCATGCCCAGCGCCGCCTCTGGCTGCTGTGGCAGCTGGAGCCGGAGAGCACGGCCTATCACATCACCGGCGGCCTGCGGCTGTCGGGCAGCCTCGACCCCGCTGCGCTGCAGGCGGCGCTGGACGGGCTGGTCGCCCGGCACGAGGCGCTGCGCACCGTCTTCCCGAAGGCCGAGGGCGAGCCGCGGCAGCGGATCCTGCCGCCGGCGTCGTTGGATCTCGCCCGCATCGACCTGTCGGCGGTGCCGGAGGCCGGGCGGCAGGCCCGGTTCGACGAGGTCTCGGCGGCCGACGCGCGGCGGACCTTCGATCTTGCCGCCGGCCCGCTGCTGCGCGCCACGCTGGTCACGCTGGCGGCCGATGAGCATGTGCTGCTGCTGACCCTGCACCACATCGTCGCCGATGGCTGGTCGCTCGACCTGCTGGTCGAGGATCTGGCCCGCGGCTACGACGACCACCGCTCGGGCCGGCCGCAGCAAGCCGCGTCCGGCATCCAGTACGCAGATTATGCGGTCTGGCAGCGCCAACTGATGGAAGCCGGCGAGGGCGAACGGCTGCTCGCCTCCTGGCTCGACCGGCTCGGCCCGGCGCAGCCGGTGCTGGAGCTGCCGGCCGACCGGCCGCGGCCGAGCGAGCCGAGCTGGCGCGGCGACACCGTCGCCTTCGATCTGCCGGACGATCTTTCCACATCGCTGCGCGCGCTGGCGCAGCAGCAGGGCGCGACCCTGTTCATGGTGCTGCTGGCCGGCTTCTCCGTGCTGCTGCGGCGGCTCGGCGGGCAGGACGAGTTGCGCGTCGGCGTGCCTGTGGCCAACCGCCAGCGCCAGGATGTCGAGGCGGTGATCGGCTGCTTCGTCAACACCCAGGTGCTGCCGGTCCGGGTCGACGGCCGGGCGGATTTCCGGTCGCTGCTGGCGGCGGTGCGCGACACGGCGCTGGCCGCCCAGTCGCATCAGGCGCTGCCCTTCGAGCGGCTGGTCGAGGCGCTGAACCCCGAGCGCAGCCTGAGCCGCAACCCGCTGTTCCAGGCGATGATGCAGCACGGCCGGCGCCGCGACGCGGTCGCGCTTCGCCTCGGCGATGTGCGGGCCGAAACCTTGGCGCGGCCCGGCGGCAGCGCCCAGTTCGATCTCAGCCTGACCACGGCGGAGGACGAGGCCGGGCGGATCTCCGCCGAGTTGGACTTCGCCACCGAGCTGTTCGACCGGTCGACGGTGGAGCGCTGGCGCGACAGCTTCCTTCGGCTGCTGCAGCAGGCCGTGGCGCATCCCGACCGGCCGCTGGCCCGGCTGGACCTGCAGACCGATGCGGACCGGCAGCGCCTGTCGCAGTGGAACGCGACGGATGTGACCTACGAACCCGTGCCGACCGTGCTGTCGCTGATCGAGCGCCAGGCGCGGGCGACGCCGGAGGCGGAGGCGCTGGTGTTCGGCGCCGAGCGGCTGAGCTATGCCGAGCTGGACCGCCGGACCAACCGGCTGGCCCAGGCGCTGGCGTCCCG
>NZ_JASATH010000400.1:0-1841 GCF_038440215.1 Inquilinus sp. OTU3971
CGCGGGGGCCGGCCGGGCGCGGCGGCCCGGCGGGGCCCCCCCCGCCCCCCCCCCCCGCGGCCGGAGCCTCGGCGACATAGGCGCCGGTGCCCTCATGCGACTCGAAGGCCTCGTCCAGCAGTGCCGCCATCCCGGCGTTGCGGGCGATCGGGCTGGTGCCGCCGAAGATCACGCCGATCAGCCGGGTGCGGCCGCGCACGGCCGACGCCACGAGATTGTAGCCCGCGGCCCGGATGTAGCCGGTCTTCATCCCGTCCATGCCGGGATAGGACTGCATCAGCCGGTTGTGGTTCGGGAAGTTGCGGCCGCGATAGCGGAAGTTCTTGGTCGCGAAATAGGGGTAGTACTGCGGATAGTCGTTGATCAGCGCCCGGGCCAGCACCGCCATGTCGTGCGCGGTCGAGACATTGTCCGGGTCCGGCAGGCCGTTGGTCGAGGTGAAGTTGGTGCGGCTCATGCCCAGCGCCTGAGCCTGCTGCGTCATCATCCGCGTGAAGCGGGCTTCGTTGCCGCCGATGGTTTCGGCCAGCACCACCGATGCGTCGTTGGCCGACTGGGTCACCAAGCCTAGGATCGCGTCCTCGACCCGGATGCGCGACCCGGTCGTCAGGCCCAGCTTGGTCGGCGACTGCGAGGCGGCGTAGCTCGACACCGACAGCCGCGAATCCAGCGTCAGCTCGCCCCGCTCCAGGCTGCGGAACGTCAGGTACAGCGTCATCAGCTTGGTCAGAGATGCCGGGTATAGCCGCGCGTTGGCATTCTCCTCGTGCAGCACCTCGCCGGTGCGCGCATCGATGACATAGGCGGCATAGCGCGACGCTGCCTCCGCCCGGGCGGGCAGAAGCGCCAGGGCAAGGCAGGCGCACAGAACTGCCGCCGATCGTGCAACGAAACCGACCATGCCGACCCCCCGCTCCACGCCAATTGCGGATCTTGGTTCAGGCGTGATTTCAGAAGTCTAAATTAAGTCGTTGATTTTTGTCCATAAACCAATTGCTGGACTCGACAAAAAGAATGCCGGCCCCCGACTTCCGCCCGGTTGCAGACATTCTGACAGCATCGCCGATCGAGAGGCAACGCCCTTGGCGGCAGGTCGCCATATGTCCGGCATGTTGCAGTGCACAAAAAACGTTGACATACCGGATCGACTTGCTCATATATGCGGCATGTTGCAGTGCAGCATGGCTGGGCAGCGCCCCGGGCGACGACAGTCGGTTGCGAAGCATGAGGAGCCGTTCGTCATGACCACCGCCAAGAGCCGTGCCGGCGCGAGCAAGCTCGCCGCCGTCGAAACCAACACCGACATTGTGAGGGACACCGTGGCAGACACCGTCAAGGCCAGCCAGGCCGCCGTCGAGAAGAATGTTGCCCAGGGCCTCGCCCTGTCCAAGGACCAGTTCGAGAAGGCCGCCCAGGCCGCGACCAAGAACGTCGACGAGATGGTCGCGTTCGCAAAGGGCAATGTCGACGCCGTGTTCGCGTCGGCCGCCATCTTCGCCCAGGGCACCGAGCAGCTGACCCGCGCCTGGTTCGCCCTGCATCACGGCGCCGCCGAGCAGGCCGCCGAGGCGACCCGCTCGCTGTTCGCCGCCAAGACCCTGCGTGAGGTCGTCGACCTGCAGTCGACCTTCACCAAGACCGCCTTCGACGGCTTCGTCGCCGAGAGCAGCAAGCTGTCGGAGCTGGGCCTGAAGGTGACCAACGATGCCGTGGCGCCGATCGCCGCCCGCGTCAACGTCGCGGTCGAGACCCTGTCCAAGCCGCTGGCCGCCTGATCCGTCCTCCTCCCCCGGATCAGCGGCCCCACGGCCCCCGGGGGGGGGGGGGGGGGGGGGGGGGGG
>NZ_JASATH010000401.1:0-1841 GCF_038440215.1 Inquilinus sp. OTU3971
TGGCCGGTTGGTGGCAGCCAGCAGCACCACGCCGACACTGGGGTCGAAGCCGTCGAGCTCGGCGAGGAGCTGGTTCAGCGTCTGCTCCTTCTCGTCGTGGCCGCCGCCGGGAAAGAAGGCGCCGCGGGCCCGGCCGAGCGCGTCCAGCTCGTCGATGAAGACGATCGCCGGCGCATTCTGCCGGGCCTGCTCGAACAGATCCCGCACCCGTGCGGCACCAACCCCGACGAACATCTCCACGAACTCGGAGCCGGAGATCGAGAAGAGAGGAACCTCCGCCTCGCCGGCGACGGCGCGCGCCAGCAAAGTCTTTCCGGTTCCCGGCGGGCCGACCAGGAGCACGCCCTTGGGCACCCTGGCGCCGAGCCGGCCATGCGTCGCCGGGTTCTTCAGGAAGGCGACGACCTCGCGGAGCTCCTCCTTGGCCTCGTCGACGCCGGCGACATCGGCGAAGCGGACCCCGACATCCTGCTCGACATAGACCTTCGCCCGGCTCTTGCCGATCGACAGGAGCCCGCCAGAGCCCTGACCCAGCGCGAAGGGGCGCACCAGGAAGAGCCAGAGGAGGATGAATCCGATCGTGGGCAGGAACCAGCCGAGGATCGTCTGCAGGAAACCGGGCTCGGGCTCGCCGGAAAAGCTGATACCGGACTTTGCGAGCGTGTCCGACAGGCCGGGTTCCACCCGGACGGTGGAGAATTCCCGCGGTTGTCCGGCCGCCGGCTCGCGATAGCTGCCGGTGATCCTGGTCGGGCCGACCATGAGATCGGAGACCTTGCCGTCGCGGACCAGGTCGAGGAAGGTGCTGTAGGGGATGGCCTCGACGCGGCTCGATTGCGTCAGCAGGCTGTGGGCCACCAGAACCGCCAGGATCGAGCCGATCACATACCAGAAGTTGATGTGATGCTCTCTCTTGATCTCCATGACGGCGTCTCCGTGCCCTCTCCGGTCCCTTGCCGTGGAAGGATCCTCGCCGCCCCGGGGGACGACCTTGATCCAGCGCAAACCCTCTCGCCCATGCTGGCCGCTTGACCTGGATCAAGGCCGTCGCCGTCCCCCCCGGGACACCGTTCGGCATCGCAGCCGCGGATTGGCTCCTCGTCGATCCGCAAGGGAGCGTAAACGGATGTTCAAACACATTCTGATCGCGACGGACGGCTCGCCGCATTCGGAACGGGCGGTTGACCAAGGCCTTCGCCTCGCCGCGGAGGTCCACGCTCGGGTGACTCTGCTGACGGTGACGGAGCCGTACCATATTGCCGGCAGCTGGCCCCTGGTCGGTGCGGAAGAATACGCCGACTACGCGCGGCAGCACGGGCAGGAGCGGCTGGCCTCGGGAGCCGCCCTGGCGAGGACGCTCAGGGTGATCTGCGAGCCGCTCGTCGTCGAGCATGAGGCCCCCTATGCGGCGATCATCGATGCCGCCATGAGCCAGGGGTGCGACCTGATCGCGATGGCGTCCCATGGCCGGCGCGGAGTCTCGGCGGTGATTCTCGGCAGCACGACACAGCAGGTGCTGACGCACACGCGGATCCCCGTCCTGGTGCTCCGCTGATCAGGCGGCGTCGCTTTCGGGGCGGGAGGGTGGCACCAGCGCATCCGGCTTTGCGGCTGGATATCGGCTCAGATGCAGGGTCCGGGCATAGAAGCCGGGGCGGGCGGCGCGGCGGCCGATGCTGATCACGGCGGTGTCCGCCAGCTCCTTTCGGAAGATCGAGAGCACGATCCGGCGATGGTCTTCGTCCAGCAGGTCGATGGCCTCGTCGATGAAGACCCATTTCGGCTTGTGCAGGAGGAGGCGGGCGAAGGCGATGCGTTGCTGTTCGTCCATCGACAGCTCC
>NZ_JASATH010000402.1:0-1831 GCF_038440215.1 Inquilinus sp. OTU3971
CCCCCCCCCCGCGGGGCTTTCGCGGGGCCGGGCCCCCCCCGGGGGCCCCCCCCGTTCCATCCATCGGAGGCCGGCGAGGCGCTGCTCGCCGGCCTTTTTCATGCCCGGGGTCTCTGCTGCCGCTCGATCCGCTCCTCCTGACGGCTCCGGCGGCCGGGTGTGGCTGTTCGGTCACAGCTCGTTGCAATTTCATCTTACATACATTCTAGGATGTATAATGCGATTGCTGCCTCCGCGAGGGCAGGATTATGGTCGCCGAAGTCTCGGGGCACTGATCGCGCCGGCCATCAGGGTCGAAACGGACTGTGCCTTCGATGACACAGATCGGCGCCGTTTCGGGGGACTCGCTTTCGACACGGCCGCCATCGCCCGACCGGCAGCGTCGGGTTCTGCCTGCAAGCCCCGATGGGCAGCCAAGACGGGGCAGGCAAGCAGGCGGGCCGAGAGGCGTCTTGAGCGAACCGCCCTGCATCGGTGTGGGGCCATAGGAGGGAAGAATGAAGAAGGTACTGCTGGGTGGTACGGCGCTCGCCGCCGCCGCCCTGATCGGCGCGATGCCGGCGTCGGCGGCTGACGCCACCAATGTGACGTCCGGTCTTGAGATGAAGATCAGCGGCTTCATCGGGTCTCAGGCGACCTTGTCGCTGGGCGACAGCGAGAACGACCAGTTCGACCGCGACTATGACTTCCAGTCGAACGCGCGGTTGCAGTTCGACATCAAGAACGTCACCGATTCCGGCCTGGAATACGGCGGCCGTATCCGCTTCGACTCGGTCAACCGCCGGGAAGACGTCCAGGTCGGTCGCACCTATGTCTACTTGAAGGGCGGCTTCGGTACGGTGACCCTCGGTAACGCGCCGACGGCGGCCGACGACTTCGGCTACCTCTACGCGCATGATGAGTTGAACGGCGACATGGGCCTGGGCGCCGGCTTCGGTGACCTGCTCGACGGCAATTACTACCTCGGCGGCGGCAACTTCTTCTCGATCGGCGCGACCTACCTCGCCGGTCTTAGCAATGCCGACACTCGCATCAAGTACACCTCGCCGACCTTCGACGGATTCAGCTTCGGCATTGACTTCACCCCGGTGGTCGGTGGTGCGGAGCACGCCGGCAACGGCGGCCGGAACGACCTGTTCAACGACGACGAGAGCTACTACGAGAACGTCGTCACGGGCGGCATCAACTACGAGCAGACCTTCGACGCGGTGTCCGTCCGGGTCACCGCCTCGGCTGCCTACGGCAACGGCACCCAGACGTCGTTCAGCGGTGCCAACCCGAACGGCAACGATCTCGAGGTCTACACCCTCGGCGGCCAGGTCGGCAGCGGCGGCATTGTCGCCAGCGTGAACTGGACGCACAACGAAAGCATCGCGGTTGCGGACAAGCCGGTCGACACCGTCATCGGCGACCTCAGCTACCAGTTCGGTCCGTTCCTGGCCTCGGCCTCCTACGCCTACACCTGGTCTGAGAAGGGCAACGGCCTGAACTCGTCCTTCGGCAGCGGCGAGGACCTCAAGGACAACCACCTCGCCGGTGTCAACCTGACCTACACCCTGGCCCCGGGCCTCAACACCTATGCTGAGGTCATCTACGAGAAGCAGAACTTCCGTCAGGGCGCCGAGTGGGAGTCCGCCAGCCTCGGCACCGGTATCGTCCTCGGGTTCTAAGACCCGGGACGGGCCTGGACCGCAAGGTCGGCTCGAGAAGACCGGGCGTGACGGACCACTCCTAACGGTCTCTGTCTCGTCCCCTCGAAGGCTGAAACGTCACGTCCGGTCGACGGAGGATGGGGGGGGGGGGGGCCCGCCCCCGCCGGTTTTTTTTTGGG
>NZ_JASATH010000403.1:0-1725 GCF_038440215.1 Inquilinus sp. OTU3971
AAGGGCCCAACTGGTAGACGGCCGCGCCCGCAGGCGAGAAGGTGAATGGCTCGAATGGTTCGGCGAGCCTCTTGTCGAGGTGGTCTCGGGGCGCGACGCCGGTGCTGACGTGCGGGTTGAAATGCTCGTCGCTCTGTTTCGGAACGAAAGTCGAAACATACTCGATCATTACCGCGTCGAGCGCAGGATTGTCGTGTCCGGCAGTGAATGCGGCTATGGTTCCAGTGTCCACCGTGAAAGGCGCCACGGCGGCGATCAGTTTCTGCTGCAGCTCGAGCAATTCGGGGGTGGGCTTTGCGACGATGCCTGCGACGCCGACATCTCCGCCCGGGGCATAGTAGTATCTGAACGCTTCGAGTTTCATGCCGGCGACATTGGCTCCGGCAAACACCTTTCCGGCGGCGGCATAGACCTCGTCGAGGTCCTCCGTGCGGACGAACCGCTGAATCATCGTGATGTGCGGCCGGTGCGCCTCATCCAAGGCGAAGCCCTTCGGGAAGACACCGAGCAGGCGGGCATTGTCGGCCTCGGCGCGCTCGAGCATCGCGTCGTCCGGTTCCAGCAGGATGTCGATGGCCGTGACCGGGCCCTGCTCGAACGCGAAGACCTGTTTCCAGTCGTCCTTCATGCTGACGACGGTCCAGCCGCGCTGCCCGGCCTCCTTCAGGGCCTCGATGAGCTTGCCGCTGCTTTTGGTCACGGCGTCGTAGGCGTATTCACGGTCACCGTCGGTATGGTGGACGATGAGACCGAAGCTGGGACGCGGGTTATTGATCGTGGTGTATTGCAGCATGGCTTGGTCGCCATCGCTGTTGCCGAAACAGGCTATGGGCCGGCGGCCGATGAATTGCCAGATGCCGACCGGCTTGCCCGCCTTGTCGTCCACGAACAAGTAGTCGAGCGTCTTCACCAGCGCCGGTCCGCTGTCTTTGAGCTCGAATGTGGTCCGCCCCGTCGAGCCGACGACTTGCTCCGGCGGGATGCCATAAACGCGCTCTGACCAGACACGCATGAAATCGGCGCCGCCGCCCGAAACGATGTAGGTCTTGAAGCCGTTCGCGCGCAGGTAACCCAGAACTTCCTGCATCGGTTGATACGTCAGTTGATCGTAAGTCTTGGCGAAGCGCGGGTGTTTGGCAGAAGCGAGCCACGCCTCGACCCGGACGCGGAAGTCCTCGGTCGTCATCCCGGCATGGGTGAGCGCGAAGATCCGCAACAGGCCGTCGTGATGAGCACCTTCGAGGAGCTTCGCAATATCGCCCGCGAGGGCGGCCTGCACCATGGGATCGGCGGCAAGCTGCGGCTCGCTCGGGGCGCGGCGCTTGATTTCGTCAAGGACGAACGCCACCTGAAACGGCATGGGATTTTCCGGCCAGAGCGTGCCGTCGTTGTCAAAGACGGCGATGCGCTCGGCGGGCGGTACGAAATCCGGTCCACCCTCGGCAGTGACCTTGGCCACGAAATCGACGATCGCCTGCCTTGCCGGCCCATCGCTCCATGATGGCAGGACATCGGCCTGAGCAAATGCGGGCGCCGCCGCCAGCATCGCGAGCCAGACGGCCGCGGTCGCGGCGAACAGCCAACCGATAACCGGTCGGCGCGCTGCACTCACTATTTGCCTCATGTCAGCCTCCTCGCTGTTTTGCAGGTTGGCCGGTTCCCTTGCGCCCTTCGGTCGAGTCGCGTCGACCGAGGAGCCGCACCCCGTCCGAGACGGGGCGCGGC
>NZ_JASATH010000404.1:0-1710 GCF_038440215.1 Inquilinus sp. OTU3971
TGTCACCCAAATCCCCGGTTAGAGCGAGAGGAGCGGGCGAGGACGGGAGAGGCGTGTTGCCGGTGAGGGACGCTGGTGGGCCCAGTGTCGAGGGGTTCTCGCCGAACGAGTCCTGTGTGGGAGCTCCACCCGGAGAAGGTGTGGAGGCTTGCATGTCGCGGGGCGCCGGGCGTGAGGTCCGGGGTGTTCAGGGCTGGTGTTCAGGCGGCGCGGGAGGCCAGGGTGGGAGGTCCGATCGCGAGGGCGATGCGGGCGCGATCGGCGAGTTGCCGGCGCGCGGCATGGGAGAAGCGCAGCAGCGTCTCGCGGGCGTGGCGGACGACCTTGCCGATGCCGTCGAGCAGGACGAAACGCAGGCGCTTGGGCCGGGCGTTGTGCAGGTCTTCGGGCAGGGCGGTGCGCTTGAAGGCCGAGAGCAGATTGTAGAGCAGGACGTTGAGGCGGAACCAGGCGGCGTTTGCGGCGAAGTTGGCGGCCGGCAAGGCCTCGGCGGCGAGTTCGTTGGTCAGGACGTGATGAGCGTGTTCAACGGTACCGGCCTTGCCGCGCTGCCAGCGGATGAGGTCGAGGCCGCAGCCATCTTTGGGGTCGGGCAGGTTGGTGACGACGGCGTAGTGGCGGGTGGAACTGCCGTCGGCGAACAGGACGCCTTGCGTCTTGGTGATGCGCAGCGCCAGGTAGCGCGGCGGCGGTGGGCTGTCGCGGTTGGCGCGGCGATCGGTGGGGACGTAGGCGACTTCGGCCCAGTGCCGGACCGCGTCGGCTTCCTCGCCGGCATCGTGCCAGGCGGTGGCCGGCAAGGCGGCGATGGCCTCGGCCAAGGCCTGGCTCATGTCGGCGCTGATGGCGTAGCCGTGCTTCTCGGTCTCCAGCCAGCGCAGTGTGTCCTGCTCATAGGCGGCGCTGTCGGAGCGAACCAGCAGCCGCGTGGCGCCCGCGGCCTTCGCCACCGCGGCGGCCTGTTTGAGCACGCGCAGATGATCGCCATGGGCTGGCACATTGCCGGGGCGGAGCTCGTCGACCAGGATGATGTCCTGCTCGGCCCACACCGCGATCATGGGGTGATAGCCGGTGCGCCCGTCCCAGGTCGGTTCAGCCTGGCGCTTGCGGCTTTCCAGGATGGTTGCGTCGAGATCGATGGTGGCCGTCGTCTGCGGCCGCCGCTCCTGCAGAAAGGCGATCAGCCGCTGGTTGACCTGCGCCAGCCCCTGCAGCCGCTCGCCCTCGCCGGGGATCTGCGAGCGCTCGCCCTGCCACAACGGCAGGGCCGGCTGATCGAAGGCGTCGAGAAAGTCGCGGGCGGTCTGCGGCGCGGGGAAGCCGTGCCCGAGCAACGTCGCCAGTGCCCGATCCTCGCGCAGCATCGCCAGATCCTCGCAGCGCTCGCCCCCGACCGCCCACAGAGCAAACAGGCTCTCCGCCATCTGCGACGCGGTCAGGCCGCGCGCCCGCTGCTTGATCACCACCGCACGGTCGAGCGCCGCCGCCGCGCCGCTGATCCGGAACGCCTCGATCAGCAGCGGCACCCCCGCATGCGCCGTGACCAGGCTCTCGTCGATCGCGTCATCGATCTCGAATGGCAATCGTGGCCCTGCCATCGCAGCCCTCTTTCCCGCACCCTATGGGTGAAAGATAGCAAGAGCCGGATTCGTCGCGCCACAAGCCGCAACCCCGCAACCGTCGCAATCTATCCGGGAATTATGGTGTCAT
>NZ_JASATH010000405.1:0-1706 GCF_038440215.1 Inquilinus sp. OTU3971
TTAGTCCAGGAATATAGAGACCGAGCCTGCCGCGGCGAGTTCCGCTCCGTCGCATAAAGAAGGATGCGCGGCCTGCAGAGCCGCGCATCCCCCGTCGACCGGACGTGACTTTTCAGCCTTCGAGGGGACGAGACAGAGACCGTCAGGAGTGGTCCGTCACGCCCGGTCTTCCCGAGCCGTCACCAAGTGACGACGCTTCTCAGAATGCCAGGAGCACGCCCGTCATCAGATTGGCGGTCTCCCAATCCCCGCCTTCGCGGTAGTTCTGCTTCTCGTAGATCGCCTCGGCGTAGGTGTTGAGGCCCGGCGCCAGCGTGTAGGTGAAGTTCACGCCGGCGATGTGGTTGTCCTGCAGATCGACACCGCTGGAGAACTGCGAATCCAGGCCGTTGTTCTTGTCCGCCCAGGTATAGGCGTAGGACAGCGACGCCAGGTACGGACCCCACTGATAGCTCAGATCGGCGACGATCGAGTCGACCGGCTTCTCGGCGACCGCGATGCTCTCGTTGTGGGTCCAGTTCACGCTGGCGGCGATGCCGCCCGACTGGACCATGCCGCCGAGGGTGTAGACCTCGAGGTCGTTGCCGTTCGGATTGGCACCGGTCCCGGAGGTCCGGACACCGTTGCCATAGGCAGCCGTGGCGGCCAGACGGACCCAGACGGAGTCGAACGTCTCTTCATAGTTGATGCCGCCCGTGACGACGTTCTCGTAGTAGGTGTCGTCGTCATCGAACAGATCGTTGCGGCCGCCGTTGCCGGCATGCTCCGCGCCGCCGACGATCGGCGTGAAGTCGAAGGCGAAGCTGAAGCCGCTGAACGTCGGCGAGGTGTATTTGATGCGGGTGTCGGCGTTGCTCAGCCCCGCCAGATAGGTGGCGTTGAGCGAGTAGAGATCGCCGCCGCCCAGCGGGAAGTCGCCATCGAGCAGGTCGCCGAAATTGAGGCCGCCCGCGCCGATCTCGCTGGCCAGGGCGTCATGGGCATAGACATAGCCGATGTCGTCGGCCACCGTCGGCGCGTTGCCGAAGGTCACCGTGCCGAAGCCGCCCTTCACATAGACATAGGTGCGGTCGACGCTGACGTCGTCGCGGCGGTTGACCTGGTCGAAACGGATGCGGCCGCCGTATTCCAGGCCCGAATCGGTGACGTTCTTGACGTCGAAGATCAGCCGCGCGCCGCTCTGGAAATCGTAGTCGCGGGCGAATTCGTCGTTCTGGGTGTCCCCCAGATTCAACGTGGCCTGGAAGCCGATGAAACCGCTGATCTTGAGCTGCAGGCCGGACGTCACATTAGCGTCGGCGGCCGATGCCGGCGCCGCGCCGGCCAGTCCCATGGCGGCCATCGCCGCCCCACCCAGCAGAACCTTCTTCACTTCCCCTCCTCCGCCCGGTCCGTCTCGACGGTTGCGCCGTCTGCCGATCGCATCGCCGGGAAATCCGGTGGCCGTCGACGCCGAGCCTTGGCTTTTGCGTCAGGAAATCGAGAGCGAGTCTCCCGGGACGAGGCCGGTTCCACCGTGAGACCCAGGGCCTCCGGGACTCGGCCCGTCCGCGAGATTACGAAACCGTAATCCGGCCGGCGAAGCGAAGCAACGAGAATATACATTCATGAACGTATGTTACAGATGAGCTTCAAGCCTGCAAGCCGGCATTGGAAAGCCGCCCATAAAAAAGAGGATGGGCGGGGGGGCGGCCGCGGCGCCGCCC
>NZ_JASATH010000406.1:0-1674 GCF_038440215.1 Inquilinus sp. OTU3971
TGCCGCCAGCTGCGCGAGATCCGACTCCGCCAGCAGGGACAGGGAACCGAGCGCGGCGTCCTCATCCGCGGCCAGGCGGTCGAGCAGCGTGTCGAGATGGCGGGCCAGCGCCTCGACCTGCGCCGGCGCGAAGGCGTCACGGCGATAGCCATAGGCGATGTCGAGCGTGTCGCCGGCCTGGACCGCCAGCGACAGAGGGTAATGCGTCGCCTCCACCGTCTCCGCCGCCGTAACCCGCAGATCGCCGCCGGCGCGGGCGGCACGATCGATCGGGTAGTTCTCGAACACCAGCAGCGTGTCGAACAGGCCGCCCTGCCCGCCCCAGCGCTGGATATCGGCCAGCGGCGTGTGCTCGTGCTCGTGCAGCGCCAGCATGACGTCCTGCACCCGGCGCAGCCAGTCGCCCACCCGGGCTTTGGGGTCGGGCTGCTGGATCACCGGCAGGGTGTTGATGAACAGGCCCAGCAGCGTCTCGGCCCCCGGCAGCTCGACCGGGCGGCCGGCGACGGTGGCGCCGAAGGCGACGCTCGGCTGGCCGGTGTAGCGCGACAGCAGCAGCGCCCATGCGCCCTGCACCAGCGTGTTCAGGGTGATGCGCTCGCGCCGGCAGAAGGCGGTCAGCCGGGCCATGCGGCCGGCGTCGTGGCGGGTGGCGAGGACGCCGTGCCCGTCGCCCTTCTGCACCGGGGCCGGCAGCGCGTCGGCCAGACGGGTCGGTGCCTCCAACCGGGCCAGCTGATCGCGCCAGAAGGCCTCGTCGGCCGCAATGTCGCGGTCGGCCAGCCAGGCGATGTGGTCGCGGTAGCGGCCCGGGCCGACAGCCGGCGCCGCGCCGTGATACTGCGACAGCACCTCGCCGATCAGCCGCGCCGTGCTCCAGCCATCCATCAGGATGTGGTGGAAGGTCCAGACCAGCCGGTGCCGGTCCTCGGCCACCTGCAGCAGCAGCACCCGCATCAGCGGCGGCGCCGCCAGGTCGAAGCCGCGCTCGCGCTCCCAGCGGGCGATCTCGGCGATCCCCGGCTCGTCGAGGCCGCTGCCGTCGCGGATCTCGACCGGCACGGGCACGCTGCGCCGCACCAGCTGCAGCGGCGCCGGGCCGTCCCACAGGAAGCCGGTGCGCAGGATGTCGTGCCGCTCGGTCGCGGCCTCCCAGGCGCGGGCGAAGCGACCGGCGTCGAGCGGCCCGTCGAAGGTCGCCAGGACCTGGTTGACGTAGAGTCCCGTCTCCGTCGCGTGCAGGGCGTGGAACAGCAGCCCCTGCTGCAGCGGCGACAGCGGATAGGCGTCGGCGATCGCCACAGCCGGGACCGGCAGGGCGTCGATCTGCGCCTGGTTCAGCCCGGCCAGCGGCAGGTCCGACGGCGTCAGCCGCGCCGGCCGCTCCGTTTCGATACTCGACGCAGGTCTGGCTTCGGCTGCCGGAGCCGTTGGCCTCCGGCGTGCCGCCACGGCCAGGGCCCGCACGGTCTGGTGCTGGAAGGTGTCGCGGAGAGTCAGGACCAGCCCCTGCTGCCGGGCCCGGGCGATCACCTGCAAGGACAGGATCGAGTCACCACCCAGATCGAAGAAGTTGTCGTCCCGGCCGACATGACGCCGACCTAGAATGTCCGCCCAGATCCCGGCGATCGTCCGTTCCGCCTCGCCTTCCGGCGCCGACTGGGTCTCGGGCGT
>NZ_JASATH010000407.1:0-1666 GCF_038440215.1 Inquilinus sp. OTU3971
GAGAGCCCCTTTCAGAAGGGACACCGAGCTTCCGAGGTCGGGGTCGGGGTCGAGGCGCTCGGCCACGACCGATCGAGGTCCGCAACGGTGACTGCCCCTTGAGCAAAGGTCCGCCTTTCGGGAGCACCGGGTCGACGAGGATGTCCGCTTCGGAGCAGTCTGGCAGCCCGGCGAAGGTCCGCAAAGGGACGAACCGGAAGTCTCCGCGCTATTGGAGAAATCCCTCGTCACGCCGGCGGCGATCTGATTGTCGTCGCCTCTCCGAGGTGATTTGTATCCATTCCGGCACTCGCCCCCGGATATCAACGAGTGCCAGATCTGGAGTGTCAGCTCGCCTTGCGGCTGCGCCGGGCCTTCGATGCGGTCGGCTGCGGCACCGGAGCCGGCGCGGCAGCTTGCGCCGGACGACGCGTCCCGAGCCCGATCGTCTTCGCCAACGCACTGCGCTGGTTGGCGTAGTTCGGCGCGACCATGGGGTAGTCGGCTGGTAACCCCCAGCGCTCGCGATATTCATCGGGCGCCATGTTGTAGGCGGTCTTCAGATGCCGCTTAAGCATCTTCAGTTTCCTGCCGTCCTCAAGGCAGATGATGTAGTCGGGCGTCACCGACTTCTTGATCGGCACGGCCGGCTCTGGCCGCCGTTTCACCGGCTCGACAGGCTTTCCGAGGCTGTTGAGGGCGTTGTAGACCTGATCAATCAACGCCGGCAGGTCGTTCGCCGCAACATTATTATGAGCCACATGCGCGGCAACGATCTGAACGGTCAGTTTCCGTGTCTCGTCCGCCGTTCCCTGTTGCAAGCCGACAGCTGCGTCTCCCGCCATTTCTGTTCTCCTTGAGAATCGACGAGCGACTGTTGTCGCTGCCACTCAGCGAGTCCAGGACTTTCAGAAGCTCTTACAGGGTATTCACGCCTGAGTCGTTTCTGCGGCGTGCAACAGCTACGATCACGTGGATCATTATCGTGACGTCGACACCACACTGTCGGGCAGTTTTCCGAGGCGCTGGAGATCGGCGAGGACGGAGCGCAAGGGCGGCCAGGGGAGCTCGTCATCGTCGGATCGGGACTGACCGGCGGAGAGCACCATGGCGAGTTTGGCGGCGGCACCGGCCAAGCTGCCCGCGCGCGTTTGCCAGATGGTCTCGGTAATGGCGCCCCAGCGATCCCAGGCAAGGTCGACACGCTCCTCCACCTGACCAAGACCGATCGCACCTGCGGCCATTTCCCAACGGCGACGGTGAGCTTCGAACTCGCGGTGCAGCCTTTGGCGAAGCTCCTCCGTTCCAGGCAGATCCTCGAGCAACTCGTCGATCTCGGCGGGTTCACAGGCCGAGACCGGTTCAACCTTGCCCGGCACCGGTACGAGAACGCGCGGCATGCCGACGGTGCGAAGCAGGACGCCCTCCTTCTTCTGCCAGTCCTCCTGCCAGGCATCCAGCTCTGCATGGAGAACCCGCCATTCGTGGAAGAGGTCGAGGACGGGATCGGAGCTGGCGCCGCGGCCCTGGCCGTCGGCCGCGCCGATCGGCAGGATGGTGGCACCGCCGAGCAGGTCGCGGCGGCTGAGCGCAGGCAAAGTCGTGGTATCGTCGGAATCAGTCATGATCCGGCTCCTTGCAGCTGGACTGTGGTCAGGGGGGGGGGGGGGGGGGGGGGGGGGGGGCG
>NZ_JASATH010000408.1:0-1612 GCF_038440215.1 Inquilinus sp. OTU3971
CGGATATCTCACCGATGGGGGGTGCATCGGGGCTCTGAATCTGGGAAAATACTTCTGCAACAAAGACTTACCCTTCAGCAGAGGTGTTCCCCGATGCCGACAGAGTGTAGCGCGGACCTGTTCGAGTTTGCACCTGTCGAAAGACGGGCGGTGGTGGCGGCCTTCGATGGTGGGAAGATCACCTCGGACGCCGGGGCGCTGCTGCTGGGCTTGGCCGATCGGGCGATCGGGCTGGTGGGCCGCTTCGCCGGCTGCTTTGCGGACGCGCGCAACCCGGCGCTGATCGAGCATCAGGTCAGGACGCTGGTGGGCCAGCGGGTGTTCGCCATTGCGCTGGGCTATGAGGACCTGAACGATCATGACCAGTTACGCCACGATCCGGTGATGGCGGTGCTGGCCGGCAAGCTGAAGCCGGTTCGGCAGAAGAAGTGCGCGCCGGTGGCCGGCAAAAGCACGTTGAACCGGCTGGAGCTGAGCCTTCCTGCGCCCTCGCGCTACAAGAAGATCAGCTACGAGGCCGAGCCGATCGAAGCCCTGTTCGTGGACCTCTTCCTGGAGGCGCATCGGGCCGCGCCCGATCAGATCGTCATCGACCTGGACGCCACCGACGATCCGCTGCACGGGATGCAGGAGGGGCGCTTCTTCCACGGCTATTACGACAGCTTCTGCTATCTGCCGCTCTACATCTTCTGCGGCCGCCATCTGCTGGCGGCCAAGCTGCGGACCAGCGACCGCGACGCCGCCGACGGCTCGGTGGCGGAGATGGCGCGCATCATCGGCCAGATCCGCTCGCGCTGGCCGAAGGTGAGGGTCGTCCTGCGCGGCGACTCAGGCTTCGCTCGTGAGGCCTTGATGGCCTGGTGCGAGGAAAGCCGCGTCGACTATCTCTTCGGCCTGCAGGGCAATGTGCGGCTCACCGCCGAGATCGCCGCCGAACTGGACCAAGCCACGGCCGCCTCCCAGGCCGACGACGGCCGGCCCGCACGGCGCTTCAAGGACTTCAGCTATCGGCCCCGCAAGAAGGCCTGGAGCCGCGCCCGCCGCGTCATCGGCAAGGCCGAGGTCACCCAGGGCGAGGCCAACCCGCGCTTCGTGGTCACCTCGCTCACCGCCGAGGCCTGGCCGGCCCAGAGCCTCTACGAGGAGCTCTACTGCGCCAGGGGCGAGATGGAGAACCGCATCAAGGAATGCCAGCTCGACCTGTTCGCCGACCGCACCTCCGCAGCCACCATGAGAGCCAATCAGCTGCGCCTGTGGTTCGCCTCCATGGCTTATGAGCTCACCTGTGCCCTGCGCCGCATCGGCCTGCACCACACCCAGCTCCAGAACGCCACCTGCGGCTCACTGCGCCTGAAGCTCTTCAAGATCGGCGCGCTGGTCAGAACCTCCGTGCGACGCATCAAGATCGCCATGGCCTCGGCCTGCCCGTTCCAGCGCGAATGGGCCATCGCCTACGCCCGCCTCTCCGCCCAAGCCGCTTGAGCGCCCCGCCAAACCTTCCCGCAAACAGAACCGACCACCGCCGATACAGACCCACCGCTCTCCGCGGCCAGAGCACCCGTGCGCCCCCGCAAACGCCAGCCTTACCGGCCACCCCACCAAGCCCAAACTG
>NZ_JASATH010000409.1:0-1582 GCF_038440215.1 Inquilinus sp. OTU3971
ACTCCACGGTGACGCTCTTGGCCAGGTTGCGGGGCTGGTCGACATCGGTGCCCTTGGCCACGGCGGTGTGATAGGCCAGGAGCTGCACCGGCACGGCGTAGAGGATCGGCGCGACGAAGGGATCGACGGCCGGCAGGTCGATCGCCGCCACCGGCCCCGGCCCCAGTCTCTCGATGCCGTCGCGGTCGGAGAAGAAGATCACCTTGCCGCCGCGGGCCATCACCTCCTGCACATTCGACACGGTCTTGTCGAACACCGGGTCGCGCGGCGCCAGCACGATCACCGGCACCTTGTCGTCGATCAGCGCGATCGGCCCGTGCTTCATCTCGCCGGCGGCGTAGCCCTCGGCATGGATGTAGCTGATCTCCTTCAGCTTCAGCGCGCCCTCCAGCGCCAGCGGGTAGGACAGGCCGCGGCCGAGATACAGCACGTCGCGCGCCAGCGCCACCTGGTGGGCCAGGTCGCGGATCGTGGCGTCGTGGTTCAAGACGTCGGCCAGCCGGCCCGGCACCTCGGTCAGGGCGGTGGACAGCGCCGCCTCCCGCCTGGCGTCGATGGCGCCGCGGGCCCGGGCCGCGGCGACGGCCAGGCAGGCCAGCACGGTCAGCTGGGTGGTGAAGGCCTTGGTCGAGGCGACGCCGATCTCCGGCCCGGCCAGGGTCTGGATCACCGCGTCGCTCTCGCGCGCGATCGAGCTGTCCGGCACGTTGACGATCGACAGGATGCGCTGGCCCTGCGACCGGGCGTAGCGCAAGGCCGCCAGCGTGTCCGCGGTCTCGCCCGACTGGGAGACGAAGATGGCCAGGCCGCCCTCGGGCAGCGGCGCCTCGCGGTAGCGGAACTCCGAGGCGATGTCGATCTCGACCGGCAGCCGGGCCACGGTCTCGAACCAGTATTTCGCCACCATGCCGGCATAGAAGGCGGTGCCGCAGGCGACGATGGTGGCGCGCGGCACTTGGGCGAAGTCGAAGGGCAGCGCCGGCAGCACCACCGCCCGGGTGGCCGGGTCCAG
The DNA here is from genome assembly GCF_038440215.1 of Inquilinus sp. OTU3971. Lineage (NCBI taxonomy): Bacteria > Pseudomonadati > Pseudomonadota > Alphaproteobacteria > Rhodospirillales > Rhodospirillaceae > Inquilinus > Inquilinus sp. OTU3971. The sequence continues at coordinate 1,013 of NZ_JASATH010000409.1, forward strand.
CATGGTGCGCAGCGTGTCGCCCACCACCGCCGGCTGCTCGTAGATCTCCTTCAGCATGTGGTGCCGGAAATCGCCCTTGCCGATCAGCGCGCCGGTGGTGGCGATCGGCTTCACCGGCCGTTCGACCGACTGGTCCTGGGCGTCGTAGATCTCGACCCCCGAGCGGGCGATCACCGCCCAGTCGCCCTCGTCGAGATAGCAGATCCGGTCGGTCCACGCGCCGATCGCCAGGGCGTCGGAGCCGACATACATCTCGCCGTCGCCGAAGCCGATGGCCAGCGGCGAGCCGCGGCGGGCGACGACCAGCAGGTCCTCCTCGCCGTTGAACAGGAAGGCCAGCGCGAAGGCGCCCTCCAGCCGCTTCAGCGCCGCGGCGCTGGCCTCGCGCGGCGCCATCTGCCGGTCGAGGTAATGGCTGACCAGATGGGCGACGATCTCGGAATCGGTCTCGGTGGCGAAGACATGGCCGAGGCCCTCGAGCTCGCGCCGCAGCTCGCGGAAATTCTCGATGATGCCGTTGTGCACGATCGCGACCCGGTCGGTCGCATGCGGATGGGCGTTGGTCTCGTT
>NZ_JASATH010000410.1:0-1460 GCF_038440215.1 Inquilinus sp. OTU3971
GATGAAGACGCGTGCCGCGGTAGCCGTCGCCGCAGGGAAGCCCCTGGAGATCCTGGAGGTGGACCTGGAGGGACCGAAGTTCGGCGAGGTTCTGGTCGAGATCAAGGCGACGGGGATCTGCCACACCGACGAGTTCACGCTGTCGGGGGCGGATCCGGAAGGTCTGTTCCCGTCGATCCTGGGGCATGAGGGCGCGGGCGTGGTGGTCGATGTCGGGCTGGGCGTGACCAGCCTGGCCAAGGGCGACCATGTGATCCCGCTATACACGCCGGAATGCCGGCAATGCCCGTCCTGCCTGTCGCGCAAGACCAATCTGTGCACGGCGATCCGGTCGACCCAGGGCCAGGGTCTGATGCCGGACGGCACCAGCCGGTTCTCGCTCGGCAAGGAGAAGATCTTCCACTACATGGGCTGCTCGACCTTCTCGAACTTCACGGTCCTGCCGGAGATCGCGCTGGCGAAGGTCAACCCGGACGCGCCGTTCGACAAGATCTGCTACATCGGCTGCGGCGTGACGACCGGCATCGGCGCGGTGATCAACACGGCGAAGGTCGAGGAGGGCGCGACCGCGATCGTGTTCGGGCTCGGCGGCATCGGGCTGAACGTGATCCAGGGGCTGCGGCTGGCCGGGGCCGACATGATCATCGGTGTCGACCTCAACAACTCGAAGAAGGAATGGGGCGAGCGCTTCGGCATGACCCATTTCGTCAACCCCAGCGAGGTCGAGGGCGACCTGGTGCCGTATCTGGTGAACCTGACCAAGCGCGGGGCGGACCAGATCGGCGGCGCCGACTACACCTTCGACTGCACCGGCAACACCAAGGTGATGCGGGCGGCGCTGGAGAGCAGCCATCGCGGCTGGGGCCAGAGCATCGTGATCGGCGTGGCCGGGGCGGGGCAGGAGATCTCGACCCGTCCGTTCCAGCTGGTGACGGGCCGGGTGTGGAAGGGCACGGCCTTCGGTGGGGCGCGGGGCCGGACCGACGTGCCGAAGATCGTCGACTGGTACATGTCGGGCAAGATCGAGATCGACCCGATGATCACGCACAAGCTGCCGCTGGAGCGGATCAACGAGGGCTTCGACCTGATGCATGAGGGCAAGTCGATCCGCACGGTCGTCGAGTTCTGATGTCCGGGATCGTCACACGAGCCAGGCACCGGGCCTTCGCCGGCGAGGTCGGGTTCTACAGCCACGCCTCGTCCGAGATCGGCGGCGAGATGCGGTTCGCGGTCTTTGTGCCGCCGCAGGCGCAGGAGCGGCCGGTGCCGGTGCTGACCTACCTCGCCGGTCTGACCTGCACCGAGGAGACCTTCATCATCAAGGCGGGCGCCTTGCAGCACGCGGCGGAGTTCGGGCTGATGCTGGTGGCGCCGGACACCAGCCCGCGCGACCGGCGGCACCCCGGCGACGACGAGAGCTGGGATTTCGGGCTCGGCGCCGGGTTCTATCTCGACGCGAC
>NZ_JASATH010000411.1:0-1397 GCF_038440215.1 Inquilinus sp. OTU3971
ATCCGCAAGAAGGGGTCGGAGCTGTGGTTCACCTGGAACCCGACCCGGGCGGACGACCCGGTCGACGCGCTGTTCCGCGGCGGGACGCCGCCGCCCGATTCCGTGCTGGTGCCGGTGACGTGGTCCGACAACCCGCATTTCCCGGAGGTGCTGCGGGTGGAGATGGAGTGGGACCGGGCACGCGACCCGGACAAGCACCAGCATGTCTGGCTCGGCGGCTATCAGACCTTCAGCGAGGCGCGGGTGTTCAGGAACTGGAAGGTGGAGGCGTTCGAGACGCCGGCCGGCGCCCGCTTCCTGTTCGGCGCCGATTGGGGCTTCGCCCGCGACCCGACGGTGCTGGTGCGCTGCTTCGTGGTGGGCCGGACGCTGTTCGTCGACCACGAGGCCTATCAGGTCGGCTGCGAGATCGACCGCACGCCGGCCCTGTTCGACACCGTGCCGGGGTCGCGGCGCGGGCCGATCATCGCCGACAGCGCCCGGCCGGAGACCATCAGCTATATGCAGCGCAACGGCTTCGGCAGCATCACGGGGTCGACCAAGGGGGCGGGGTCGGTGCAGGACGGGGTCGAGTTCCTGAAGGCGCACGACATCGTGGTGCATCCGCGCTGCCGGCACCTGATCGACGAGCTGGCGCTGTACAGCTATCGCACCCATCCGAAGACCGGCGTGATCCTGTCCGAGCTGGAGGGCCGCGAGAACCACGTGGTCGACGCCCTGCGCTATGCCGTCGAGGGGCTGCGGCGGGGCGGTTACGACAGCTCGATGAAGTGGGTGTGACGGGCGGCGGCGGCTGATTCAGCGAGGCCTGGGAAATTGCGGTGGAAGTCCTGGGCTTGTCGGACATCAGTCTCCGATCGCCCATGTCATCCTAATTCTTCTGTCTCAGTCCAGGGGTGCAGCCCAACCGCCACCGAATTCATTTAGCGTACCATCACCGAATGTACCCGGAGAAACAAACTCGTCGGTCGATTCAGTGAAATTTCCAGTAGGCTCCGCCACGATCGTTCCTTTCGTGAGAATCTTCAGCGTGTGTAAGTTATCTAGCTGTTGTTGATAGCGTACGTGATAAACGAGGTGTATATTATTCCGACCAGTAGCGCCACTATTGCCAAAATAGAGAAAGATTTTCTATTCTTGTCTATTGCAAATTTCAGAACTATAGCAATCTGGAAGAATGATTGAGGGGTTAGCAGCAAGGTTCTGTATAAAGCTGATCCTGTGTAACGAATTGGATCATTAAAGAAAAAACGATAGTACGGACCGTAAAAATACACTGATAGCAATATTGTTACTATTGTGACAAACAATGTCACAGAACTCAACCGGCGCCAAAATGAGTTTCTATTCTGCACAGCAGCCAACGGAGTATCCAGGTCTTCTGACATCGGATTTAG
>NZ_JASATH010000412.1:0-1385 GCF_038440215.1 Inquilinus sp. OTU3971
CCCCCCCCACCCCCCCCCCCCCCCCCCCACGCCATCGGCCCTTACTCCACGATTTTCCAGTATGAGTCCTTGCGGATCACCTTGCCGTTTCGGAAGGTGTAGAAGTCACAGCCCTGGACTTCCTTCCTCGCCCCCTCGCGGGTGGTGCCTGTGAGGGTCCATTTCGAGATGCCGGTATCGGCAGCCGCATCCACAAAATGCTCAGCGTTGCCGTAGTGGACGTCGGGCAAGCCTGCAAAGCGTGTCGCCAGCGCTTCCCGGACGGTCTGCTTGCCCTCGAAACGAGACCCCCATGGCTTGCTTCCCCTCGGCATCTCCAGGACGCAATCGTCGGAAAAGAATTCCATGATGCGATCGAGATCATGCGCGTTGAAGGCCTCGCATAGCTCCGTCAGCGTCGATCGAATGTCCATCGCCCCGCCTCCGTTCAGTCGGATAATCGAGGATCATGCTCGTGTGCGTTCGAAGTCCGAAACAGGTCACTAAGAAGCGCCAGTGCGCTGAAGGTCAATCCCCTCTCCCTGTCACCAGCAGCCAGGCGATGCCGGCCAGGGCGGCGAGGCAGCCGAGCAGGGCGAAGGCGGGGATGCCGAACAGCCGCGGCCCGGTCTCGGCCAGGATCGGCGCCAGCCCGACCACGAAGGCGGCGGTGACGATGGCGACGGCGATGCGCGCGGCGCCGATCGCGGCGGACAGGGTCCGGGTGATCGCCTCGGGGTGATAACGGCGCAGCTCCGGCAGCTCGGTCTCGGCCAGCCTGGCGGCATGGGCCAGGAGGCGCAGATCGGCCTCGACCAGCGGCCGCAGCCCGGGCCGGCGGATCTTCACCACCACCTCGGTGCCGTCGGCCAGCGCCGCGCGATGCACCTGGGCGATCGAGGCCGAGGCCAGCGGCACGCGGTCGAAGCGGGCGAAGATCGCGTCGGGCGGGCCGCCCAGCGCCGCCTCCAGCACCGGCGCCAGCGCCCCATAGGGCAGGGGCGGGACGCGGTCGTGCAGCTTCTCCAGCTCGGCCAGCCACTCGGCCGACAGCAGGTCGCTGCGGGTGGCCAGGATCTGGCCGAGCTTGACGAAGGTCGGCCCCAGCGCCTCGATCGCCAGCCGCAGCCGGTGCAGTCCCAGCCGGCGCACCAGGTCGCCGAAGCCGAAGCGCAGCAGCACGGTGACGATCTGCTGCAGCCGCTTCAGGTCGCGGGCGACGACGAAGGCGGTGGGGAGGACCTGCATGCTCTGCCTTGCGAAGCGGGTGATGCGCGGGGCTGCAACGCCGGTCCCGCTGCCGGGTTCCGCTGCCGGACGAATGGCTGCGGCCGGAAACACGATCGCAGTAGTATTAGCGATCGAATATGTTCATGATACGTTCTATGGATGAGGCGCAATCCGAA
>NZ_JASATH010000413.1:0-1379 GCF_038440215.1 Inquilinus sp. OTU3971
GGGCTACGGGATGCACGAAAGTGATTTGCGAGGGTCTGGGGAGAATGATTCAAGGTGAAGTCAAGCCGAGAGGAGACTTTGCCGTGAGTTTTGGGATGGGGGACATCAGGGTATCGGCGCGTGCCGAGTGGCTGGTCGAGCAGATCGTGGCGACAGGATCGCTGGTGCTGCGCAAGGTGGGCGGGTCGCGAGCCGGGGAGATGGCGGTGCACCGGTTTTTGTCGTCGCCGTACAGCTCGGTGGAAGGGATCGTGGAGACGCTGGCGTCGCGGACAGCCCAGCAATGTGTAGGGCGCCGGGTGGTGGCGATCCAGGATACGAGCGAGATCAACTTCAAGGGCCGGGCGGCCAAGCGGCGCGGATTGGGTCCTGGGGGAAACGGGCGTGATCCCGGCTTCTTCCTGCATCCGGTGATTGCCGTGGATGTGGAGGCTGAGGCGGTGATCGGCCTGGTCGGGGCCCAGATCTGGACGCGAGGCGCGGTGCCGGTGGGCGAGCGGCGTGGCCGGGCCATGGCGGAGAAGGAATCGATGCGCTGGCATGACGGCTGCACCACCGCGGCCCGGCTGCTGGCCGAGGCGGCGGCGGTGACAATGATCGCCGACCGGGAAAGCGACATCTGGGAGCTGTTCACCGAGTGCCCGGACAATCTCGACCTGATCATCCGGTCGGCGCAGGACCGCAGCCTGGCCGGCGGCGGCCGGCTGTTCGCCGCCCTGGACGAGGCCCCGGAACTGACGCGCCGCCGCATCCTGGTGCCGCCGAGCCGGCCGGGCGAGCGCAGCCGTGAAGCGCTCCTCGCGATCAAGGCGGGAAGCGTGCAGATCGCCCGTCCGAAGAGCCGCAAGGCCGAGCCGGGCGCGGTGCGCAGCGTCACGCTGACACTGGTCCAGGCGATCGAGATCGATCCGCCCGACCCGAAACAGGCCATCGCCTGGCGCCTGCTCACCACCCATCCGGTCGACGGCGCCGACGCCGCCGCCGAGATCATCGATCTCTATCGCCTGCGCTGGCGCATCGAGCAGGTGTTCCGCGCCCTCAAGAGCGATGGCCTGGGCCTGGAGGACACTCAACTTGCCGATGCCGAGCGCCTGTTCATCCTCGCCGCCATGGGCTTGGCCGCCGCGGTCCGCACCCTGCAACTCGTCGATGCCCGCGACGGCAGCCCCAGGCCGGCCACCGACGCGGTCGATCCCGACCTCCTCGCTCCGCTGGCCGCCATCTCCCGATCCCTCGAAGGCAACACCCTGCGCCAGAAGAACCCCCATCCGCCCACAAGCCTCGCCTTCCTCTCCTGGGTCACCGCCCGCCTCGGCGGGTGGAACTGCTACGGCAAGCCCCCCGGACCCAAAACCATGCACCATGGATGGAAACGGCTC
>NZ_JASATH010000414.1:0-1342 GCF_038440215.1 Inquilinus sp. OTU3971
CGGCATCGGCCCGGACGTGCTGGTCGGGGTGGCGGCGGAGCGGTCGGTCGAGATGGTCGTGGCGCTGCTCGGCATCGCCAAGGCGGGCGGGGCCTATCTGCCGCTCGACCCGGAGCACCCGCGCGAGCGGCTGGCCGGCACCATCGCCGAGACCGGCCTCAGGCTGGTCCTGGCCCAGGCCCATCTCACCGACCGGCTGCCGCAGATCGAGGGCATCGAGGTGGTGGCGCTGGAGGGCTGGGACCTGTCCGGATACCCGGAGCAGACGCCGGCGGTGGCTTGGCATCCGGAGGGCCTGGCCTACTGCATCACCACCTCGGGCTCGACCGGCAAGCCCAAGGCGGTGGGCAACAGCCACAAGGGCCTGCTGAACCGGCTGCAATGGATGCAGGCGGAATACGGCATCGGTCCTGGGGACCGGGTGCTGCAGAAGACGCCCTACGGCTTCGACGTGTCGGTGTGGGAGTTCTTCTGGCCGCTGATGACCGGGGCCTGCCTGGTGGTGGCGGAGCCTGGGGCGCATCGTGACCCGGAGGCCTTGGGCCGGGTGATCCGGACCGAGGGGATCACGACGCTGCACTTCGTGCCGTCGATGCTGGGGGCGTTCGCGGCATCGGGCGAGCTGCCGGGCTGCCGCAGCCTGCGCCGGATCATCTGCAGCGGCGAGGCGCTGCCGCGGGAGCTGCAGGACGAGGTGCTGGGCCAGACCGGGGCCGGGCTGCACAACCTCTATGGCCCGACCGAGGCGGCGATCGACGTGACCTTCTGGGCCTGCCGGCCCGAACCTGGCCAGCGCAGCGTGCCGATCGGGCATGCCATCGCCAACACCCGGATCCATGTGCTGGATGCCGACCTGAACCCGGTGCCGGAGGGTGTGTCGGGCGAGCTGTACATCGCCGGGGTGAACCTGGCGCGGGGCTATCTCGGCCGTCCGGACCTGACGGCGGACCGGTTCGTGCCGGACCCCGAGGGCCCATCGGGCAGCCGGATGTACCGCTCGGGCGACCTGGTGCGGCGTCGCGGCGACGGGGCGATCGAGTATCTCGGGCGGCTGGACCACCAGGTGAAGCTGCGGGGCCTCAGGATCGAACTCGGCGAGATCGAGGCGGGCCTGCGGTCGTACCCGGGTGTCCGCGACGCGGTGGTGGTGCTGCGGGAGGGGCGGCTGGTCGGCTATATCGCCGGCGAGGCGCAGCCCGACGAGGCCGGGCTGAAGCAGCATCTGTCGGCGCTGCTGCCGGAGTACATGGTGCCGTCGCGGCTGCTGTGGCTGGAGCGTCTGCCGCTCTCGGCCAACGGCAAGCTGGACCGCAAGGCCCTGCCGGACCCGGAATGGGAGAGC
>NZ_JASATH010000415.1:0-1331 GCF_038440215.1 Inquilinus sp. OTU3971
CTCCTCCCCCCCCCCCCCCCCCCCCTCGGGGGGCCCCCCCCCCCCCCCCCCCAACACGAGCGGGCTCACCGCCGGACCAGCCCGAACACGCCGCGCACCGCATCCAGCACCTGCGCTGCCTGCTGCCGCGCCGCCTCCGTGCCGCGGCGCAGGACGGCGCGGACCTCGCCGGGATCGAGTGCGAGCTGCGCCCGCCGCTCGCGGATCGGGCCCAGCAGCGCCTCCAGCACCTCCTCCAGCCGGCGCTTCACCGCCATGTCCGGCAGCCCGCCTGCACGGTAGCGGCGCTTGAGGTCGGCCACCGTCGCCGGGTCGGGATCGAAGGCGTCGAGATAGGCGAAGACGACGTTGCCCTCGACCCGGCCCGGATCCTTGACCCGCAGATGCGCGGGATCGGTGTACATGCGGCGGATCTTGGCGCGGACCGTGTCGGCATCGTCGCGCAGGTCGATGGCGTTGCCGGCCGATTTGCTGGCCTTGCCCTGGCCGTCCAACCCCGGCAGCCGCGGCGTGGTCGACAGCAGGATACGCGGCTCCGGCAGCACCGCGGCGCCGGCCAGCCGGTTGACCGCGCGCACGATCTCGACCGTCTGCTCCAGCATCGGCGCCTGGTCGGCCCCGACCGGCACCAGCGTCGCCGCCACCGCGGTGATGTCGGCCGCCTGGCTGACCGGGTAGCACAGGAATCCCGCCGGCAGGTCGCGGGCGAAGCCGCGCTGGCGGATCTCGTCGCGCACCGTCGGGTTGCGCTCCAGCCGGGCGACGGTGACCAGGTTGAGGTACAGCATCGCCAGCTCGGCCATCTCCGGCACTGCGGACTGCAGCACGATGGCGCTGCGCGCCGGGTCGAGGCCGATGGCGAGGTGGTCGAGCGCCACCTCCATCACGTTGCGGCTGACCCGGCCGGGATCGGCGGCGTTGTCGGTCAGGGCCTGCAGGTCGGCGATCAGCACGAATTGCCGGCACAGGCGCTGCAGCCGCAGCCGGTTGGCCAGCGAGCCGGCGTAATGGCCGAGATGCAGCGGCCCGGTCGGCCGGTCGCCGGTCAGCACGACATCGGCTTCAGTGATCTCGGGCGCAGGTGGATGCGCAAGGAGGGCGAGAGACATAGGACGAATCCTTTCGAGCAGGGAGGAAGGGCCGCTCGGATGGATCGCCGTCTCAGGACATGAAAAAGGCCGCTTCCATCGGAGCGGCCAGGGTGCAGGACGAAGCACGCGCAGCCGCCGTCAGGCGCTGCGCCACCAATTCCGGAACAGGGTCGCGGGCTTCGTCATGGCCGGCATCCTACAGCAGCCGGACGATGCGGAAAAGATGGCGACGGGTGGACG
>NZ_JASATH010000416.1:0-1292 GCF_038440215.1 Inquilinus sp. OTU3971
GGCGCGAGCCCGCCCGATCTGACGGCGGGCGTCGTCCAGCCTTCGCGGGAGCCGTCGGACGGCGACCAGGACGGGGCCGGGACGCCGGATGCCGCCGGCCAGAGAGGTTTCACGGTCGATCCCTCGGATCGCCGGGCGCTGGAGTATCTCCTCCTCAGGTTCGAGCGATTGCCGTGCCTCGGCTTCACCGGACTGGACTTCGACCACCTCCGACCGGCCTGGGAGGCCTATCGTGAGGACCGGATGCCCCCCGAGCTCCTCGCCTCCGTCCGCCGCGTCATGGAGCGATGCGATCGGACCGCGCCGCGCCTCAGCCACACCATCCTCCTCCAATGCTACGCGGTCGCCCACTGGATCGATCGCTGCCTTAAGAGCGGCAGGCTCTCGACGGCGAATGCGGAGCGCCTGCGCTCCATGCGGCAGCAGCTCGTCGATCGTCACTGGCTGAGCCCCGCCCAGATGCGCATCGTCAACCGAGAGATCGCTCACGCCGTCCAGGATCCGCCGTCGCTCCGGCTCGACGGCTTTGCCGCGACAGGACCGGCGGGGCACGGCTTCTCAGGGTGAGCCCTCCTCGCGCGAGGACGTCTCGATAGCAACGCTCGGAAGAGGCCTTGCAGGTGCCTGGGCGCCCCGGGGTCTCACGGCCTTTCCGTGGCGCAGCATGAAGGCGCGATCTGAGCGGATGAAAGCCTCGAGCATGTGCGGAACAAGCGCCGTCGCGTCGACCGGTCCATAGAGCCGGCTGTGCTCGGCGGCATAGAGGTCGAGGGCCTCCTTCAGCGGCTTCGGCAGGTTGACGGTGAGGCGGACCTTTTCCGTCTTCGGCAGCGGACCGAGCTTGAGTGGGGACATCACGACCTCCTCATCCCTGATAGGGCTCGAGCACGAGATCCTTATGCACCATGACCCGAAGCGGCCAGCCGGGCCGCACTTTCAGCGTCGGCTGGATGTCGAGCGCCCGCTCGGTGATCCGCTGGCCGGCCTGGTTGACGCTCTGTTGGGTCGACTGGCGCAGCGCCCGGACGAGGTCGCTCTCGTCCTCGCCGAAGGTGAGCTCGGTGCCGACGCCGAGAAGCGTCGAGAGGACCACGCCCTTCACGAGCTCCCAGCCGTGGACATCGACCTCGTCCTCGAGACCGGCATAGCCGGCCGTGTCCGTTGCCGGCAGGTTGTCGAGCACGACCGACCTCCCGTTCGGCATGACGAGGCGCTGCCAGACGAGCAGAATCCGGCTCTGGCCATGAGCGATGTCGCTGTCGTAACGACCGACGAGCCTTGCCCCCTGCGGG
>NZ_JASATH010000417.1:0-1287 GCF_038440215.1 Inquilinus sp. OTU3971
TCTACAACCCTGCCGCCGGGATCCCGACGGAACCGAAGGTGGTCGGCACCCGCTGGCTCGACGAGGACGAGTTCGTCCGCCTCTGGCGCTGGCTCGAGTGCCCCGACACACCGGTCCATCCACCCTACCTGCGAGCGGTCCAGATCCTGATGCTGACGGGGCAGCGGGTCGAGGAGATCGCCCGCCTGCACAGGGATCAGTGGGATTCGGCTGAGCGCATCCTCGACTGGTCGAAGACGAAGAATAGCCGGCCGCACGCGGTGCCCGTCCCTTCCCTCGCCGCCGAGATGCTTGATTCAATCAAGCCGAACGAGCACGGCTGGCTCTTCCCCTCCGCAATGGATCCGAGCAGGCCGGTCAGGCACAGCACACTCTATTCATTCATATGGCGGCAGCGGGAGCGCGGCGTGATTCCGATTGTGACCAATCGCGATCTACGTCGGACCTGGAAGACGCTCGCGGGCAAGGCGGGCCTGTCGAAGGAGATCCGCGACCGCATCCAGAACCACGCGCTGCAGGACGTGAGCTCGAAGAGCTACGACCGCTGGAACTACATGCCCGAGAAGCGCGCCGGTATGGCCCGCTGGGACAAGTTCGTCCGGGCCCTCCTGGTGAAGAAGTCAGGTCGGATGCGCACTGCCGAGGCGGCATGAGATGACGCAATCGCTTGGTGGTCCCCTGCGACGCACGACCTGATGCCAGATTTCAGGAGGGGCAACAACGGCGTCCTATCGGCCGCTTCTGATGAAGTCGGCGATCCGCTCGGCGATCATAATGGTCGGAATGTTGGTATTGGCGCAGGGAATGGACGGCATCAACGAGGCGTCCGCAATGCGAACGCCGCCCATGCCCTGCACCTTGCCTGTCGGCGAGGTCACGGCCGCCGGATCGTGCTCCGTCCCCATGCGGCACGTTCCCGACGGATGCCAGGTGCCGCCGACATGCCGGCGCACGAAATCGGTCAAGGCGTCGTCGTCGCGCAGCAGGCCGTCCAGTGTCGTGTCCAGGGTGACAGTGGCATGGACCAGCGCGGCGCGCAGCGGCCCAGCCATGTCGAGCAGCGCGGACAGGACGCCCCGCTGCAGCGTGTTCCACACGCCGGGCACGGCGACCCGGGCCACGCGGGGAGAGTAGCTGGAGGAGAAGACCGGGCCGCGATGCCCGTCCATATGCGGGTCCAGCAGCACCTCCGCCCCCATCCGCAGCGCCAGCTTCAGCCGGTCGAGGTCGCGGCTGTCGCTCAGCATCCGGAAGTCGATATGCGGCTCGGCGACCGGGTCGGCCGAA
>NZ_JASATH010000418.1:0-1269 GCF_038440215.1 Inquilinus sp. OTU3971
CAGGGCGGCGAATCCAAGTTACCGGTCAGGCATGGAGAGGAGGGAAGCGAGGTAGTCAGGTGACCAGCCGGCGATTTTACGACGGAGTTTGAGGGATTTTTTGTCGGATGCGGAGCGGAGGAGGTTGAGGGCGAAGTGTCGGACGACAGCCATGTTCTGTGCGCCGTGTCCCTTTCGGAGTCTGGACTGGTCGTCGCGGAAGATGACGTCGAGGACCCAGTGCAGGCGGTTCTCGATGGCCCAGTGTTGGCGCACGGCCTCGGCGGCCTGGGTGGCGGAGAGGCTGGCGGAGGAGATGAAGTATCGGGTGTCCTGACGGCAGCGGTCGGCCAGTTCGACCTTGGCATGGACGCGCAGGATGCAGGCGGCGTCGGGCAGGCGGAGTTCGCCGGGGAAGCGGCGCTCACCGGAGAGCCAGTCGACCTCGCACAGGACATCGACGCGGCGTTGTTCGATCCGGCCATGGGCCTTGTCGAGATCGATGTCGGTGTCGAGGCGGTGTGGCTCGGCGGCGGCGAAGCCGGCCTCGATCTCGGCGCGCAGGGTCGGCTGGTTGGCCTTGACCGCCAGCAGGTAGTCGGCGCCGGCCCGGCGGATGGCGGTGGCGATGTCGGCATTGGTGGCGACGGCGTCGATCGAGACCAGGGCGCCTTTCAGCCCGTCTTCGGCGCCGAGCCGGTCGAGCAGCACGGGGATCGCCGCCAGCTCGTTCGCCTTGTCGGGCACGGCCTCCTGGCCGAGCACCAGCCGGCGGGTGGTGGCGAAGGCCGAGACCAGATGCAGCGGCCCGGCGCCCGCGGCCCGGTCGTGGCTGCGGCGCGAGGTCTTGCCGTCGATGGCGATCAGCTCCGGCCGCGCCGGCCAGGTCTCGCGCACCCAGTCGCTGAAGGCGGCCGCGAACAGGGCCGGATTGATCCGGTTCATCAGGATCGTCAGCCAGCGCTCGCCCGGAACACCGTGCTCATAAGGCAGATAGCGCCGCAGAAACGGCAGATGCGCCTCGCCCCATGACGCGATCCCCTCATAGTCGTCGCAATCCGCCAGGGTGCCGCACACCACCAGCAGCAGGATCTCCGGCAGCGGATGCAGGATCCGGCGCACGTCCCGCGGATCCTCGATCGTCGAAAAATGCTCCAACAGCGCCCGCAGCCGCGACCTCGGCCACACATTCCCCTGCTCTTCGCTCATCTCGGCGGCTCCGAATCAACCCGCCCTCAGCGATTCACCCTTTCTCTCCCCTGTCACCTGTAACTTGAGTTCGCTGCCCTG
>NZ_JASATH010000419.1:0-1187 GCF_038440215.1 Inquilinus sp. OTU3971
GAGATGAAGCCGCCGAGAACCGTTGGATTCCTCTCGTGAGGAGAGCTTTGATTGAAGGCCGAGACCAGATCGGACCACATCTCACTTGGGTTCACGGCATCTTGAGCAAGTCCGCGGCCGAATTCGAAGGCCCGCTGGGGCGGGTTCTTCGCAATCACCTCTGGAAGAAACGACTTGAGCAACGATCGATCGCCCGCCATCGCCTTGCCAACGTCGACTGCGGATTGCAATGCCTTGTGCCACGCAGCACTGGGATCGTCGGTCTCGTCACCATCGGCAATGTCGTATCCAGCCGAGTTTTGCGAAACCACGAGCAACCTGGCACGGTCCAGCAAGTCTATTGGTTTTAGTATTTCGATTATTGTTTCCAGTCGTGTCCTAATATCAGATGGCATCTTCTGGCCATCGAAGCGCCGTGCTGCGCGGAACGAGAGCCATCCCTCCGGCCAGCCACCGTTGTTTGCGAAAACGACACTTGCTTGCTCCAATGCCTCCCGGCATGCGGCGAAACGCCATAGTCCTCGGATATTGCGCGCTATAATGAGCTTCGCATCTTCAAATCGGTCGACAAGAGCTATCGCCAGAGCGGTTGCCTCTTTATACCAATTCCAGATATCGCCGTTGACCCTGGGCACCCAGCCATAATCTCGGGGACGCGCGCCGAAATCAAAGTTGGATCCCGCTGAGAAATGCCCGGTCTGCAGTAACGCATCGAGAGCGAGTGCGCCGACGCGATGTGATCCGACGTCCGTGCTGTTAAAGAACGCGCGTATGATGTCCTGGCGTTCCTGCGGTGTCGCACATGTGCCCGACAGGTAGAGATGGAATAATTCTTTGAACGGGGCAGCCGCTGAATAGCTGTTGTGTCCCGGCGGCTCCACAGCAACAAAGCGTGCGAGTGCGATCGTGGCCCGCCGGAACATTGCCCCCTCATAAGCGAGGGACTTAAGCAAAGCAATCCAGCGCCAGCGATCGGGGTTCGAAACGGCAAGGATCTGCATGCCGCGCGACCCGCTTAATTCCATCTCGATTTTTGCCAATACGGCGTCTGGAGCGACGGGTGCTATATTCCGGATAATACTTAGACCGGACTCACCCAGCGAAAACAAGTCTCCTAGCTCGGATATCTCACTGCGTGGCGAGGCAGTGCGTCGGTGGGGCTGAAGGCGGAGGCATTTGTGCAGGTT
>NZ_JASATH010000420.1:0-1130 GCF_038440215.1 Inquilinus sp. OTU3971
TGTTCCGACTCTAACGCTTGTCGTCCGAGAGCGACTTTTCCGAGGATATCGGCGGCCGACTTGGTCCAGACGAAGAGTTTCGGGTTGGCATTGTGATGTTCCAAGTAGTCGTGGATCGCGGCTTCGAGTTCAGGGACGCTGCGGAAGACGCCGCGGCGGATGCGCTTTTCGGTAATCAGGCCGAAGAACCGCTCGACCTGGTTGAGCCAGGAGGCCGAGGTGGGCGTGAAGTGCATGTGAAAGCGCGGGTGGCGCTCGAGCCACGCTTTGACCTTGGCGTGCTTGTGGGTGGCGTAGTTGTCGGCGATCAGATGAAGGTCGAGTGTCTTGGGCGTGCTGCGGTCGATGGCGCGCAGGAACCGGAGCCAGTCCTGATGACGGTGCCGCTTCATGCATTGGCCGATCACCTGGCCGGTGGCCACGTCGAGGGCCGCGAACAGCGTCGTGGTGCCGTGGCGCTTGTAGTCGTGCGTCATCGTCCCAGCCCGCCCCTTCTTCATCGGCAGACCGGGCTGGGTGCGATCCAGCGCCTGGATCTGGCTCTTCTCGTCGACCGAGAGCACCAGCGCCTTGTCGGGCGGATCGAGGTAAAGCCCCACGACGTCCTGGACCTTCTCGACGAAGTGCTTGTCGTTCGACAGCTTGAAGGTCTTGGTCAGATGCGGCTTCAGCCCGTGCGCCGCCCAGATCCGCTGCACGCTGGAGTGGCTGAGCCCCACCGCCTTGCCCATCGTGCGGGCGCTCCAGTGCGTCGCTGCCGGCGGCTTCTCATGCAGCGTCATCCCGACCACCCGCTCGATCATAGCGGCGCTGAGCGGCGGCTTGCGGCCAGGTCGGCTGGCGTCACGCTTCAGCCCCTCAATCCCGCGCTCCAGGTAGCGGTCGCGCCAGCGGTAGGCCGTCCGCTTGGTCTTGCCGGTCGCCCGCACAATCGCCGTCAATCCTGCCCCAGACGCCCACATCAGAACGATCCGTGCCCGCCAGACCAGCTTCTGCGGCGTGTTGCGGCCCGCCACACAGCCCTCCAGCTCCGCCCGATCCTCAGGAGATAGCCAGATGCTCCAGTCATTCGCCATCCCCAAGACTCCCACCGCTTCCACACCGTGGGAATCCTTTTGTTAGAGCCGGTA
>NZ_JASATH010000421.1:0-1102 GCF_038440215.1 Inquilinus sp. OTU3971
TGCATTGAAGCAGACAGGAGATTCACAAGGGGAGGAGGGCATGCGAATCTGGGGCCATGGCCCAGACCGTGAGCATCCTCCTGAACACGACCGACCGGCTCGGTCTTGAACAGATCGCCGGCGACCGCAACCGCCCCCACAAGCACGTGCAGCGCGCCCGGATCGTGCTGTTCTCCGGCGACCGATTGCCGGTGCTGGAAGTGGCGCGCCGCGCCGGCGTCAGCCGCCCGGCGGTCTGGCGCTGGCAGCAGCGCTTTGCCGAAGAGGGCGTCGACGGCCTGCTGCGCGACAAGACCCGCAAGCCCGGCACCGCGCCGCTGCCGTCGTCCCTGGTCGCCCGGATCGTCGCCTTGACCTGCACCGAACCGCCCGGGCCGGTCACCCAGTGGACCGGACGGCTGATGGCCAGGACCGTCGGCGTGTCGCTGAGTTCGGTCCAGCGCATTTGGCAGGCCCATCGGCTGCAGCCCCATCGCCTCCGCACCTTCAAGAGATCCAACGACCCGGCCTTCGCCGCCAAGGTCGAGGACATCGTCGGCCTCTACATGAACCCGCCGGCCCACGCCGTCGTCGTCTCCATCGATGAGAAGAGCCAGATCCAGGCCCTCGACCGCACCCAACCGGGCCTGCCGCTGAAGCCGGGCAAGTGCGGGACCATGACCCATGACTACAAGCGCAACGGCACCACCACCCTGTTCGCCGCCCTCGACGTCCTTCACGGCACCGTGGTCGGACGCTGCATGCCCAAACACACCCACCAGGACTTCATCAAATTCCTCAATGCGGTCGAACGCGCCGTCCCCGCCGGCAAGCTCGTCCATGCCGTCCTGGACAACTATGCCACCCACAAGCATCCCAAGGTCCTGGACTGGCTCGCCGATCATCCGCGCTGGGTGTTCCACTTCACACCGACCTCCGGCTCCTGGCTCAACGCCGTCGAGAATTTCTTCTCCGTCCTCACCCGCCGCGTCATCCGCCGCGGCGTCTTCAGGTCTGTCGCTGACCTCCAGGCCACCATTCGTGCCTACCTCCAGCGCCACAATGCAGACCCCATCCCCTTCGTCTGGACAAAGCCCGCCGACACCATCCTCGCCAAGCTCAG
>NZ_JASATH010000422.1:0-1059 GCF_038440215.1 Inquilinus sp. OTU3971
GGGTGCAGCAGTGGCTCGAGATGGCCGACGAGGCCATGGAGGAGCTGGGCTTCCTGCCGTCGCAGGACGGCGAGGACGATGAGGATCAGCCCGAGCCCCGCTCCGCCGCTCCCGGCCGCCGCAAGCCGCAGCCGCCGGACACGGGGTGAGCCGCCGGCGAATTCACCGCTTCGCCAACCCTCAGCACTCGCGAACGCAGCCTTCCACTGTGCAACCGGAGAGATCGTTGACACTATAGACCGGATACATCGTTGACAGGTTTCCGGTGTTGTTGAGAGCGCTGATCGCGCCGGCCCGGCCGGGCCGGCGCGATGGGGCGCAGCTTGTGAGTGCCGCGGCCGATGAGGCCGACCGGGTGGTCGGCGAAGCGGACGATCCAGTCGCCGGTCTCGGTCTCGGCGACGCCGACCGGCTCGCCGACCAGGGCCTCGCTGACGAAGATCAGGGTGCCGCCCCATTTGATCTCGCCGTTGGAGCGGACCCGCCGGACCGCGTGCTCGGCATCGTAGGCAGGCTCTTCGATCCGGGCGGGGTAGCACCGCGGGCTTTTACGGTAGCGGCTGGCGGGGGTCTCCTGGCCGAGCGCCTCGTGCGGGCGCAGGTGGTTGTACTCCAGCCGGAAGCGGTCGAAGCTCGCCTGCTGGGCGGCGGGAGTTGCCGCCGGCGGCTTGGCGGTCTCGGCCTTGAGCGTGCCGTGCATCCGCTCATGGCGGCCGTTCTGCTCGGGCGCGCCGGGGTCGATCCGCTCCAGGCGGATGCCGAGCTTGATCCACTTGACCGCCAGCCGGGTCAGCCCGCCGGCGCCGTTGCCAGCAAAGGGCGGGCCGTTGTCCGACCGCAGGCCGAGCGGCAGGCCGTACTCGTGGAAGGCGGCATCGGTCACCGGATCGACCCCCTCGATGGTCGGCTCCACCGACTGGCAGACCAGCAGGAACCGGCTGTCGGCATCGCTCAGGGTCAGCGGATCGCAGCGCACCCCGTCGCCGGTCCGGAACCACCCCTTGAAGTCGATCCCCCACAGATCGTTCGGCGCGGTCACCGGCGCAAAGGGCTGGGTCA
>NZ_JASATH010000423.1:0-1031 GCF_038440215.1 Inquilinus sp. OTU3971
CGGTCGGCCTTTTGCGCCAACGCCTTGATCTCGGCGATCTTCGCTTCGCTCAGGGCCATCGGCCCCGCCGGTGGTGTCCATGGCAGCGCCGCGGGCATCGGCGTGGCGGCGTCTTCGATCAGATCGGTCATGCCTGCAGCGTCGCGCGCAGCCGCGCCAGCGCGGCCGCCTCTTCCTGCCGGATCCGCGTGATGGCGGCGGCGATCGCCGCCGGCGCGCCGTCGGCCAGCGCCCGGCGGAGGCCGTCATCGTCGGCATGGTCCCGCATGAAGCGATCGAGCTGGTCCCGGTACTGCCAGTCCGTCGCCGCGGCCCGCTCGATCATGGCGCGGCCCGGCTCGGTGACCACGAGTTGATCACGAACGCCGGGCCTGGTTGCGAGGTGCCCTGCCCTCATGGCCTGGCGCTGCAGCCGGCCGCGGGCGGTGCGGCCATCCTCACGGTCGATCCGGGCGTCCGGATGGGCGACGCCGAGCTGGAGGATTGCAGCGCTGTCTGCCGGCACCGTGGCGTCGTTGCTTCGCATCGTCATCCCCTCATCGCCCGGACATCGGCCGTGGCGTCGTGTCACCCGACGACGATTCTACCCGATCCGCGCCGCGCAACAAGCTGTCCAATGCGCGATAATCGCCCTTATCGGGCACACCTATACTCACGGCCATTAAGTAATCGAGGATCGCAACAGCGTTCGATAAGAAGCGATCGGACTGAGATCAAAGACGCTGCAAATACCACCGCTGCCCGAGACGGGTGAACGGCGCGCCTTCGCTGGCCCTCGCGAGGCAACCGCACCCTTCGCTCCGCTCAGAGTCTTCCCGTCCGACGAGAGCAGTAGACTCGGGTGGAGACGTCCAGCCCTCTCGGACAGGCTTCCCAATGGTTCCTCGCCGCCCAACCCGCCTGGCCGGGGACGAGCATGTGGAAGAGCACAGGGAGAGGCTCATGCCTGTGATCGACCACCGTTCCATAGCCGACCGACCGTCCTCCTGGCCCGACGTCGCAGGCTGCATCAGTCAGCGCAGGAGACCGGG
>NZ_JASATH010000424.1:0-922 GCF_038440215.1 Inquilinus sp. OTU3971
AGCCTGACTCGAAACTGGGTTACGCGGGGCGCAGGCCTGCGAAGCGGCGGAGCATGAAGCGGATCGAGGCGACGAAGATCCACGCTTCGGCGCTGGCGATGGTGGCCTCGAAATCCTTGGCGAGGCGTCGGCACCGGCCGAGCCAGGCGAAGGTTCGCTCGACGACCCACCGTCGAGGCAGGACCTCAAAGCCTTGGGCCGTATCGGAGCGCTTGACGATTTCGATGGTCCACGTGCCGAGATCGGCCAGAGCCCGCGTCAGTTTGTCTCCGGCATAGCCGCCATCGGCGAATAGATGACGCAACCACGGGTAAAGCCGCCGAATGGAGGCGATGACGCCCACTGCCCCATCCCTGTCCTGGATGTCGGCCGTGTGGACCGTCAACCCGACCAAGTGCCCCTCGGTGTCGGTGATGATATGGCGCTTGCGGCCTTTGATCTTCTTGCCGGCGTCGTAACCGCGCAGGCCAGCGACGTCCGTGGTCTTGGCCGATTGGCTGTCGATGATGCCGGCGCTCGGGCTTGCCTCGCGACCACGGGCAAGGCGTGCCGCAGCCACCAAGTGGAAGTTGATGGTCTTCCACAGCCCACTGTCTCGCCAAGTATAGAAATAGCCTTGAACCGTCGAAACGGGCGGGAACCGGTCCGGCAATGCCCGCCACTGGCAGCCGGTCCAGGCGATATAGAGCAGCGCGTCCACGACCGCCCGAAGGTCAGTCGTCCGCGGTCGTCCCGTCGCCTTTGCTCTCGGCAGGAACGGTTCGATCAACTCCCATTCCTTGTCCGTCAACGCGTTTGCATCCCGCCGCCCCGCCCGGCAATATTGCCCGCGGGTGGCCTCCGTCCAACCCATGTCGTGATCTCGCTCAGTCTAGACAGCTCAAGCGAATCACAACGGACGGGGCCACTCAACCTCCCCCCC
>NZ_JASATH010000425.1:0-915 GCF_038440215.1 Inquilinus sp. OTU3971
TCTGCGGTTCACCTTGAGCTACCGCGATGTGGAGGAACTACTGGCCGAACGCGGGCTAGACGTCTCCTATGAGACGATCCGCCGGTGGGTCGACAAGTTCGGATCGGCGTATGCCCGTAACCTGCGTCGGCTGCGACCGCGCCCTGCGGACACATGGCACCTGGATGAGATGGTCGTCTCGATCCAGGGCCGGCGGATGTTCCTGTGGCGAGCCGTCGATGCCGAGGGCGAGATCCTCGACCTGCTGGTGCAATCGAGGCGGGACAAGGTCGCCGCGCTGCGGCTGATGCGCAAATTGCGGAAGAAGCAGGGCTTTGCTCCCAAGGTGCTCGTGACCGACAAACTCCGCTCCTATGGTGCTGCCGGGCGAGCGCTCCGCCTCACGGCGCATCCTGAGCAGGGCCTGCGCCAGAATAACCGAGCCGAGAACTCCCATCAGGTGGTGCGGCGGCGCGAGCGAAAGATGCAGCGGTTCAAGTCACCCGGATCCGCCCAACGCTTTCTCGCCTCCCACGCTGCAGTGCACAACATCTTTAATCTCGAGCGCCATGGATCTCCCGAAGCACGCTGCGCCTCTTCCGTGTCGCGGCCGCTCAGCAATGGCAGATCGCGACCGCCGCGGCCTGAGCACAGCACCCAACCGAACCAAAGTGCGGCTCGTTCAGGTTCCCGTGACAGTGCCACTCCAGCCTATGGCGGGGAGATTTCACCGGGAGGCTGCTTGCAGAGGAGTAGGGACAGGGGAGGCCCGACGCCATAGCCGTCCGGATGGTCCCCATTGCAGAGCAGCGGGACCTGTGAGGTCGTTCGCGGCAAGACATCGCGCGGCCGCGTACCGGCGCGTGTACCTATGCGACCGTCAGCAATGTCCGGTCGGTCAGGTGCGCAACCTTGTGCGACACGCTGCCGAGCAGA
>NZ_JASATH010000426.1:0-855 GCF_038440215.1 Inquilinus sp. OTU3971
CGGGTGATACCTGCGGCCGCGGACAGATCGGTAGCGCTGATCTGCCTCCTCGCGGCCGAAGAGCAGAGCACGCATCCCGGACAGCGATGGATGGGAAAAAGCAACCGCTCCGGTCAGTCCACGGCCGCCGCTACTTCCCATCCTAAAATAATAAACCAAGTGCGTAATGCATTGGAATGGTTGAATTTTTTCTATAAGTTATTCATCGCAGATTTGAAAACTATCGCGACATTCTCAGTTTAGCAATCATATTCGGACGTAACACCTTTCAGTTCGGATTTTGATCGGGTCCCAACTGGCATTCTCGCCTGCGAGGCCGGTAGCTCGGCTCCTTGAGCTTGCCGGATGGATTGGCCGGAAGTAGCGAGCAGGGTCCAGCCGCGCTGCGCAGCCTCCTTCAGGGCCTCGATGAGCTTGCCACTGCTTTTGGGCACGACGTCGTAGGCGTATTCATGGTCGCTGTCGGTATGGTGGACGATGAGACCGAAGCTGGGACGCGGGTTATTGATTGTTGTGTATTGCAACATGGCCTGGGCGCCATCGCTGTTGCCGAAACGGGTGATGGGCCGGCGGCCGATAGCGCGGGCATTGCGTCGACGGGGGCGTGCCCCGCCCGATCCCGGGAATGGTCCGCACCCGGTGCCTTTGCTTGCCGAGCGGCGCCTCAAGGCCTCAATGCCCATTCCTTGAGCTTTTTCGTTGCCGTGCCGTAAGAGACCGTTTGGAAATGCTACTGGTGCGGCCGTCTGACGGCGGTTTCTCCGCTTCCGGTGCTCACGGACCAATGTCCGCTGCGCTCCGGTTCTCGAAACCACCGCCAGCCGACTCACACCAGCGCATTTCGAAACGGTCTCT
>NZ_JASATH010000427.1:0-827 GCF_038440215.1 Inquilinus sp. OTU3971
GGACAGACATAGCTGTGATCGGCCGGGGCGTCCCCCTGGCGGCCCCTCCAACGCCGGTGACAGATGCCGGCCCGAGATGCTGCTGGTCCGCGACTAGCGCTCCTGTAGGGGTCGTTTGCGGGAGAGGGCGAAATCCTACCCTAAGCGTGGCCAGCGATATTCGCCGGTGAGCGTGATGTGCTCCCATCCCAGCGGCGAGACATGGGCGAGGAGATCTGGCGACGGCGCTTGGCGAGACTCGACCATGCGCCCGACGATCTCGCTGAGGCGCCACGTGTTCCAGTAGATGATGATGGCGGCCAGCAGGTTGAGGCCGGCGATCCGATGCTGCTGACCCTCGGTGGTTCGGTCGCGGATCTCGCCGCGCCGGTTGAAGCTGATGGCGCTTCATCGCATGGTGCGCCTCGCCCTTGTTCAGGCCCATCTGTGCCCGGCGCTGCAGGTCGAGATCGCTCAGCCAGTCGAGCATGAAGAGCGAGCGCTCGATGCGGCCGACTTCGCGCAGTGCGACGGCCAGGCTGTTCTGGCGGGGATAGGCGGCGAGCTTCCGCAAGATGTGGCTCGGGACCACCGTGCCTGTCGCCATGCTGGCGGCGAGGCGCGGGATGTGCGGCCAGTTGTCGCGGATCAAGCGGACGTTGATCCGTCCGCCGATCAGGGGCTGCAGGGCGGGATGTGCTGTCTTGGGATCGAAGGCGTAGAGCCGCTTGTCGGGCAGATCCCGGACCCGCGGCGCGAAGCGGAAGCCCAAAATGGAGCAGATGGCGAATACGTGATCGGTGAAGCCGCCGGGGCATTGTCACGGGAACTTTGACGCGGTGAGCCGG
>NZ_JASATH010000428.1:0-785 GCF_038440215.1 Inquilinus sp. OTU3971
CGGCAAGGCCGTCCGCAGCCTGGTCGAGGCCCAGGCGATCCGCGCCGCCACCATCCTCGGCCAGCCCGGCGGCTGGGCCGTGCTGGTGCGCTACGGCACGGCCGAGCGGGCCATCGCCGCCCAGCGCAGCCGGCGCATGCGGCTGTGGCGCAACATCGCCACCGCCGTCGCCTTCGTCCGCGACGAGCTCGGTCTGCCCCGCGTCGAGGTCGACGCCTCCGGCCATGACGCCGGCGCCGGCCGCCACAGCCGGGCCGACACCGCCGCGCGCCAGCGCCGAGCCCACGAGGCCGCGGCGCACGACGCCTGGTTCCGATCCGAGGTCGAGAAGACGATCGCCGGCCTGGCCGACGGCT
The DNA here is from genome assembly GCF_038440215.1 of Inquilinus sp. OTU3971. Taxonomy (NCBI): domain Bacteria; kingdom Pseudomonadati; phylum Pseudomonadota; class Alphaproteobacteria; order Rhodospirillales; family Rhodospirillaceae; genus Inquilinus; species Inquilinus sp. OTU3971. The sequence continues at coordinate 357 of NZ_JASATH010000428.1, forward strand.
CGGTCAGGCTGATCGAGGAGGAGGAATGGCGGGACATCGCAGCGGCCAAGCGAGCGGACCTGCAGCGCCGCATCGGCGGGCAGACGCGCTGAACGGGAATGCGTCTGCATCGGAGCGACGACTATCAGGCCGACCTGATCGGCATCGTCGAGCACATCGCCCAGGACAATCCGGCTGCGGCGCTGGCGATGTGGGACACCATCGAAGGGCAGGTCGAGCGCCTGGCGGACCACCCACGGTCCGGACGCACCGGCCGCGTGCCCGAGACCCGGGAGCTGCGGGTCGCCGGCGCGCCCCATGTGGTCATCTACCGCATCGGCCATGCCGTCGAATTGCTGCGCGTCCTGCACGGTGCCCGTCAATGGCCACCGCGCTCGCCCTGACGTGTTCCAGGATTGTTCCGTCTCGTGGCCAAAATCGCAGCTATGA
>NZ_JASATH010000429.1:0-737 GCF_038440215.1 Inquilinus sp. OTU3971
GCGGCGACGGCCTCCAGCGTCGGCACGTCGCCGGCGCAGGCCAGCACCATGTCCGGGTCGCCGTCGCCCTCGTTGCTGGCCCAGCCCCAGCGGCCGATGCCGGCCCGGCAATGGCTGGCGGCCTGGTCGATGTCCAGCCATTGCGGCGCGGGCTGCTTGCCGGCGACGATGACGTTGATCCGGTCATAGGTGCGCAGGCAGTGGTCGGTGACCCACAGCAGCGTGTTGGCGTCCGGCGGCAGGTAGATCCGGACGATGTCGGCCTTCTTGTTGACCACATGGTCGATGAAGCCGGGGTCCTGGTGGCTGAAGCCGTTGTGGTCCTGCCGCCAGACATGCGAGGTCAGCAGGTAGTTCAGCGACGAGATCGGCCGCCGCCATTCGAGGTCGCGGGTGACCTTCAGCCATTTGGCGTGCTGGTTGACCATCGAATCGACGATGTGGATGAAGGCCTCGTAGCAGGAGAACAGGCCGTGCCGGCCGGTCAGCAGGTAGCCTTCGAGCCAGCCCTGGCACAGATGCTCGCTCAGCACCTCCATCACCCGGCCCTCATGCGCCAGGTGGACGTCCTCGGGCAGGATGTCCTCCATCCACACCCGGTCGGTCACCTCGAACACCGCGTCGAGGCGGTTGGACGCGGTCTCGTCCGGCCCCATCAGGCGGAAGGTCTCGGGGTTCTGCCGGATGACGTCGCGCAGCAGCTGGCCCATCGCCCTGGTCGCCTCGCCCTGGACGCC
>NZ_JASATH010000430.1:0-728 GCF_038440215.1 Inquilinus sp. OTU3971
GTGTAAGTGATCACGTCGGGGCCGTTGGCGTTGGCAGCCGGCGTGTAGACCAGGTTGCCGTCGACATCGAGGGAGACGGTGCCGTGCAAGGCCGAGCCACCGGTGATCGACAGGGTGTCACCGTCGATGTCGGAGGCACCGGCCAGGATCAGCGCCTTGGAGACGGTGAGCGGGGTGTCCTCATTGGTGCTCTGATCGGCGACCGTGCCGGCCACCGGGTCGTCATTCACCGCCGCGACGGTGACGTTGAAGGTCCCCGTCGTCGTGCCGCCCTGGCCGTCGGAGAGGGTGTAGGTGACGACACCCGACCCATGGAGGTTGGCATTTGGCGTGCAGACCAGGTCGCCATTGGCGTCGAGGGAGACGGTGCCGTACAGGGCGGAGCCGCCGATCAAGGTGAGGGTGTCGCCATCGACATCGCTGGCACCGGCCAGGATCAGGGCCTTGGAGACCGTGAGCGGGGTGTCTTCACTGGTGCTCTGGTTCGCGACCGTCCCGGAGGTCGGGTTGTCGTTCACCGCGCCGACGCCCACGTTGAAGCTGCCGGTGGTGGTGCCGCCCTGGCCGTCGGACAGGGTGTAAGTGATCACGTCGGGGCCGTTGGCGTTGGCGCTCGGCGTGTAGACCAGGTTGCCGTCGACGTCGAGGGAGACGGTGCCGTGCAGGGCCGAGCCACCGGTCAGGGTGACGGAGTCGCCATCGACATCGCTGGCGCCGGCCAGGATCAC
>NZ_JASATH010000431.1:0-670 GCF_038440215.1 Inquilinus sp. OTU3971
GCGGAGCGGCCGAGGCCTCTGTGGCCGAATCGGTCTGCGCCTTGTTCATAGAACATAACATGAACGCAGTCACAAATTAATACAAGCAAACAAAGTGTTTACTGGCTCCGACCGACCCGTCGGGCCGCGGCAGGCGTGATCGCCCGAGCGGATGTTCTATCTTTGTTCTTGACACGATGCTGCGTCGAACCGCATGATTCAGGCAGAGTCGAAGAGTTGCGCCCGCCCGGCCCCGCCGCGGCGGGCTTTTTCATGCGAGGTCGACATGCGGAGGGTGAGACGCAAGCCGGGCTGGACCGGGTTCGCCGTGCGGCGGCGCGGCGACTTCGCCCGCTTCCATCGCGGCACCACCAGGCGGCGGGCCATGCCGAACAGGATCCTGATCCAGTGCCTGGAGGCGGCGGCCGGGCGGCGACGCCGGGGGAAGCCTGGACCGAGAGCGATGCGCCGGCTGACCGGCACGGCCGAGGCCCGGCTGCGTCCTGGCGCCAGCAAAGGCCGCGCCGACCGGCTGCGGCTGGGGCTGGACCAGGCCTATCGGGAGTTCCGCGACCTGGACGAGCCGCCGGCCGCCCTGCCCCCGCCCGGCCTGCCCCCCGTCTTCGAGCCGCTGCTGGAGCCGTCGCGCTACAAGGCCGCGTTCGGCGGCCGCGGCTCCGGCAAGTCGCAC
>NZ_JASATH010000432.1:0-667 GCF_038440215.1 Inquilinus sp. OTU3971
TGGCACCGTCTCCTTCGATGTCGACGGCAACCTGGTCTACACGCCGAACGCCAATGCCAATGGCCCCGACGTCGTCACCTACACCCTGTCCGACGGCAACGGCGGCACCGCCACCGGCAGCTTCAACGTCGCCGTCACCTCCATCGACGATCAGGGTTTCGCGCAAGCCGATGCCTTCGCGACCAACGAGGCCCTCGCCATCACGACCGGAAACGTCTTCGCGGACAACGGCTCGGGCGCGGACAGCGACCTGGACGGTCCGCTCACCGTGGCGGCGGTGAATGGCAGCGCGGCGGCGGTCGGCGTCACGATCACACTTGCCTCCGGCGCGCATCTGACGCTCAACGCCGACGGGACCTTCATCTACGACCCGAACCATGCCTTCGACCACCTGCCTGGTGCGGGCTCCGGCGCCACCGGCCTGACCGGGACGGACAGCTTCACCTATACCCTCGCCGGCGGGGGCACCGCCACCGTGATGGTAACCGTCTCGGGGATCGACTCCGACGACACGCTGGTCGGCACGGCCGGTGACGACACACTGAAAGGCGGGATCGGCGCCGACCACATCGACGGCCTCGCCGGCACCGATACCGCCAGCTATGATGGCAGCGCGGCCGGGGTCACGGTCAGCCTCGCCACCGGCGCCGGCACCGGCGGCGACGCT
>NZ_JASATH010000433.1:0-639 GCF_038440215.1 Inquilinus sp. OTU3971
GCGGCACCCCTCCTCCCACACCACCGTGCGTACGGTTCCGTACACGGCGGTTCCTGTCATCCTCGGCGCTGTGGTCCCCAGTGCCTGCTGCCCTTTAAGCGCCCAGCCATACCTTGCGGATTCCGTCCGCTACTTCCGGCTTCAGGCCCTCTTGCGAGGCATCTGCTCAGGGCGAGCAGAAAAGTGGTCCTGCTTCGCATGACAGGTTCGGCCCTTCGCCGCCTGGTCGCGGCTACTATGGCCTCTGCTGACTTCTGCCGCCCCATCCCGCCGCCTCTCGACGCCGGTAGCACACCTGTCGCCAGGGGCAGTGCGGCAGACCTCCCAGGGTAAGACGCGTGACCTTCATGCCATATACCTGGCGCATATACGGCCGCACCCTCCGGGTGATATCGGGCTTCGGGTCCAGAGGCCCCCTCGCCCGGGTACGGACGCCTCAGATGCGCTTCCTGTTCGTCAGGCCGGCACTTTGCCTACAGCTTCCTTCAGACCCCGCCTCGCGACGACGCCCTTGCTGCTCAGCTATCGGTTCCCATCACCAGGGCCCGAGGTAGGACTCTCACCTCCAAGTCATCGGCCGGATACCACCCCGGCCGAACAGAGCCTCTCGGCTCATACGCGCCATGCCTGGCGCACCTC
>NZ_JASATH010000434.1:0-636 GCF_038440215.1 Inquilinus sp. OTU3971
AGCTGGCGTCGGGCCGGACGTGCTGGTCGGGGTGGTGCTGGAGCGGTCGGTGGAGCTGCTGGTGGCGCTGCTGGCGGTGCTGAAGGCCGGCGGGGCCTATGTGCCGCTGGCGCCGGACGCGCCGGCGGCGCGGCTGGCGGAGGTGGCGGCGGACAGCGGGCTGCGGCTGGCGGTGACCCAGGCGTCGCTGGCCGGGAGGCTGCCGCAGGGGCTGGAGCGGGTCCTGGTCGAGGCCGGAGAGGCCGAGGCGGGGCCGGCGGTGGCGCTGCATCCCGACAACCTGGCCTATGTGATCTACACCTCGGGGTCGACCGGCAAGCCGAAGGGCGTCGCCGTCGCCCATGGTCCGCTGGCCATGCACTGCCGGGTGACCGCGCCGCTCTACGACATGGATCAGGATTCGCGCGAGTTCCATTTCATCGCCTTCAGCTTCGACGGCGCGCATGAGCGCTGGCTGACCGCGCTGACCTGCGGCGCCAGCCTGGTGCTGCGCGACGAGAGCCTGTGGCCGGCCGAGAAGACGCTGGCGGCGATCGGCCGCCACGGCGTCACCAATGCCGGCTTCCCGCCGGTCTACATCAACGAGATGGCTGCCTGGGCCGAGCAGACCGGCCGCTGCCCGCCGGTCGACCTCTA
>NZ_JASATH010000435.1:0-635 GCF_038440215.1 Inquilinus sp. OTU3971
CGGCTGGCGATCCTGACCAATGGCGGGGGCACCGGCGTCCTGGCGACGGAAGCGCTGGGCGATTCCGGCGGCACCATGTCGACCCTTTCGGCCGAGACCATGGCGCGGCTCGATGCGGCACTGCCGCCGACCTGGAGCCGCGGCAACCCGGTCGACATCATCGGCGACGCCACGGGCGAGCGCTACGCCCACGCGCTCGACGCGATGCTGGCCGATCCGGGGAAGGACGCGGTTCTGGTGATGAACTGCCCGACCGCCGTCGCCGATCCGATCGACGCGGCGCAGGCGGTGGTCCGCTCGGTGGAGGCGACGGCAGCGCGCGACGGCCGCCGCCCGCCGGTCCTGAGCTGCTGGCTCGGCGAGGGCGCCGCCGCGGCCGCGCGACGGCTGTTCGCCGAGCACCGAATCCCGAGCTACGCCACCCCCGGCCAGGCGGCGCGGGCCTTCATGCATCTGGCCCGCTACCGCCGGAACCAGGCGCTGCTGATGGAGACGCCGCCAGCGCTGCCTCAGGATTTCGTGCCCGACCCGGCCGCAGCCAAGGCGGTCATCGCCGCGGCGCTGGCCGAAGGGCGGTCGATGCTGACCGAGCCCGAGTCCAAGCAGGTGCTGGAGGCCTATCGCATCCCGGTCGT
>NZ_JASATH010000436.1:0-633 GCF_038440215.1 Inquilinus sp. OTU3971
GGCCGGCGTCGGGCCGGACGTGCTGGTCGGGGTGGTGCTGGAGCGGTCGGTGGAGCTGCTGGTGGCGCTGCTGGGGGTGCTGAAGGCCGGCGGGGCCTATGTGCCGCTGGCGCCGGACGCGCCGGCGGCGCGGCTGGCCGAGGTGGCGGCCGACAGCGGGCTGCGGCTGGTGCTGACCCAGGCGTCGCTGGCCGGGAGGCTGCCGCAGGGGCTGGAGCGGATCCTGGTCGAGGCCGGAGAGGCCGAGGCGGGGCCGGCGGTGGCGCTGCATGCCGAGAACCTGGCCTATGTGATCTACACCTCGGGCTCGACCGGCAAGCCCAAGGGTGTTGCCGTCGCCCATGGCCCGCTCGCCATGCATTGCCGCGCCGTCACCGCGCTGTTCGGCCTCGGCGAGAGGGGCCGCGAATTCCATTCCCTCTCCTTCAGCTTCGACGCGGCGCATGAGCGCTGGCTCACGGCGCTTGGCTCCGGGGGCAGCCTGGTCCTGTCCTCCGAGGGGCTGTGGACGGCGGATCAGGCGCTGATCGCCATTCGTCGCCACCACGCGACCAACGCGGATTTCACCCCCGCCTATCTCGCCGAGCTCGCTGCCTCTTCGGAGGCGGACGGAACGCCGCCGCTGGAGCTGAT
>NZ_JASATH010000437.1:0-619 GCF_038440215.1 Inquilinus sp. OTU3971
GCTGGTCGAAGCCTCGCTTTCCGAGAACACGCGGATCGCCTACGGCAAGGCCTGGCGCGCCTGGACCGACTGGTGCCTGGGCTTCGGCCTCGACCCAACGGGAGAGAACTCTGATGCCGCGGCCGACGAGCGCTGGCTGGTCATGCACCTCACGGCCCTCTCAGAGAAGCGGTCGCTCAGCACCATCCTGCTGCGGCGCGCCGCGGTGGTGGCAATCCGCAAGCGGCTGAAGCGGCCGCTGGCGGTCGATGACGCCGAATTCGAGGCCTTCCTCAAAGGCCTGCGCCGCACCAAGGGCGCCCGGCCGGTGCGCAAGGCGGCGCTGCTCGAGCCGAACCTGCGCGCCGCCTCCCTGGTGCTGACCCCGCATCCCGGCCTGGCCGGCAACGAGCTCGCCGGCGGGGCAGGGGAGGGGCGACGGGCCGTGCGGGACATGGCGCTGCTGCTGACCGGATTCGCGGGCGGCTTTCGCCGCTCCGAGCTCGCCGCCTTCGATCTTCGCGACCTGTCGTTCTCGGCCAAGGGCCTGGTGCTGTTCGTCGGCCGCTCCAAGGCCGACCAGGAACGCCACGGCGCCGAAATCGGCATCGAGGCGGTGCCCGGCTCGGCGCTCTGCGTC
>NZ_JASATH010000438.1:0-576 GCF_038440215.1 Inquilinus sp. OTU3971
GTGGTGTGCCAGGCATGGCGCATGGTGCGAGAGCGCCGTTTGGCCGGGGTGGTATCCGGCCGATGACTAGGAGGTGAGAGTCCTCTACGGGCCCTGGTGATGGGAACCGTTAGCCGAACAGCAAGGGCGTCATCGCGAGGCGGGGTCTGAAGGAAGCTGTAAGCAAAGGGCCGGCCTGACGAACAGCAAGCGCATACGAGGCGACCGCGTCCTGGGCGAGGGGGCCACGAGACCCGAAGCCCGATATCACCCGGAGGATGCGGCCGTAAATGCGACAGGTGGATGGCCCGAAAGTCGCGCGTCTTACCCTGGGAGGTCTGCCGTCCTGCCCCTGGCGACAGGTGTGCTACTGGCGTCGAGAGACGACGGGAGGGGGCGGCAGAAGTCAGCAGAGGCCGTAGTAGTCGGACCGACCGACGAAGGGCCGAACCTGTCATGCGAAGCAGGCCCACTTTTCTGCTCGCCCTGAGCAGATGCCTCGCAAGAGGGCCTGAAGCTGGAAGTAGCGGACGGAATCCGCAAGGTAAAGCTGGGCGCTTATAGGGCGACAGGCATTGCGGGCCATAGCGCCGAGGA
>NZ_JASATH010000439.1:0-563 GCF_038440215.1 Inquilinus sp. OTU3971
AAGACACAGCCCCGCCCCAAAAAGGCGGGGCTTTCTGCATTCCGCCGAGCGTTCTCAGGGAAGCTAAGCCGAACCCGAGAATCCAGGTCAGTACGGGAGTGGCGCACGTCGCTCGACCGACCACGCCTTCGCCATCGGAGCGGCGAGCCAAGCCGGTTGGCGCCTTGACGGTAGCGCTGCCCACTTCGTCCATTCGAGGTCGGCCGCAGGAGACGTGCCATGACCGCACTCGGCTCCTTGCGGACACGCTTCGCGATTCCTTTGAAGGCTGCTCTAGGTCCCCTTTGCAGACGCTGGCGTTTCGGGACCGCCGACTGCGACGAAAAACTCGGAATTTTCGTTGAATAGGCCATTGGATATTGATTTTCGATGATGGCGACGACAATGACCGGAAGCATTCTCAGAATGCGACTCTCGTCCGAACTGGATCCGCGCTGGCGATGCTACAATTCTTCGCATAGCTCCACCAACGTTTCAGTGCACTCTCTTGGCTCTCATCTTCATCAGTGGAACCCGGATGGCGGCCCACCGGTTGGTCAGGGCCGAGCCCAGCGCAGCTAGTG
>NZ_JASATH010000440.1:0-551 GCF_038440215.1 Inquilinus sp. OTU3971
TTAGGGCACTGACAAGTGGAGTAACGCCCGGCCGTCACCCCTGGTTCAGCACCCCGGCGTGGTGGCGGATGTGGTCGGCGATGAAGGTGGAGATGAAGTGGTAGCCGTGGTCGTAGCCGGCGTGGCGGCGCAGGGTCAGCGGTTGGCCGGCCTTGCGGCAGGCGGCCTCGAGCAGATGCGGATGCAGCTCGCGCTCCAGGAACTGGTCGGCCTCGCCCTGGTCGATCAGCAGCTCCGGGCAGCGCGCCCCGCCTTCGACCAGCGCCGTCGCGTCCCATTCCGCCCAGCGGGATTGGTCCGGGCCGAGATAGCGCGAGAACGCCTTCTGGCCCCAGGGGCATTGCGACGGGGCCGCGATCGGCGCGAAGGCCGACACCGACCGGTACAGGCCCGGGTTGCGCAACGCCGCCACCAGCGCCCCGTGCCCGCCCATCGAATGCCCGAAGATCCCCATCGCACTGCGCCGCGCCGGGAAGTGCCGGCCGATCAGCTCCGGCAGCTCCCGCGTCACATAGGCGTGCATCCGGTAGCCGTCGCGCCAGGGCTCTTGG
>NZ_JASATH010000441.1:0-506 GCF_038440215.1 Inquilinus sp. OTU3971
GAGGACTGGGCCGGCGATCCCATCCGACGGGACAAGGCCGGGGTGCCGCGGAGCCTCGCGTTTGCGACCAAGCCCGCGCTCGCGCTGGCGCAGATCCGGGCCGCCTGTGAGGCGGATCTTCCGCGCGGCGTGGTGCTGATGGATGCGGGCTACGGCGCCGACACGAGCCTGCGCACCGAGATCACGGCGCTTGGCCTTTGCTACGCCGCAGGCATCCTGCCGAACACCACGGTCTGGCCCCAGGGTCGGGGGCCGTTGCCGCCGAAGCCATGGACCGGTCGGGGCCGCCCGACCAGCCGGGTGCGGCGTGATGCCGAACACCAGCCGGTCCAGGTCAAGGCTCTGGCGCTCGGCCTGCCGGCTGCGGCCTGGCAGACCATCACCTGGCGCGAAGGCTCCGCCGACTGGCTCACCTCGCGCTATGCCCGGATACGGGTGCGGGCCGCTCACCGCGACGAGCGCCTCAAGGCGCCGCGCCCGGAGGAGTGGCTGCTGGTCGAATGGCC
>NZ_JASATH010000442.1:0-500 GCF_038440215.1 Inquilinus sp. OTU3971
CTCGACGGCTATTGGCGCGCGGCGAACTACCTGTCGGTCGGGCAGATCTATCTGCTCGACAACCCGCTGCTGGAGCAGCCGCTGGCGATCGGGCACATCAAGCCCAGGCTGCTCGGCCATTGGGGCACGACGCCGGGGCTGAACTTCATCTACGCCCATCTCAACCGGGTGATCGCGCGCGACGACCTGGACATGATCTTCATCTGCGGCCCCGGCCATGGCGGGCCGGCGGTGGTCGCCAACACCTATCTGGAGGGCATCTATTCCGAGATCTATCCGGAGGTCGGCCGCGACCGGGAGGGGATGCGCCGGCTGTTCCGGCAGTTCTCCTTCCCCGGCGGCATCCCCAGCCATGCCGCGCCGGAGACGCCGGGATCGATCCATGAGGGCGGCGAGCTCGGCTATGCCCTGGCCCATGCCTATGGCGCCGCCTTCGACAATCCGCAGCTGATCGTCGCCTGCGTCATCGGCGACGGCGAGGCGGAGACCGGGCCGCTGGC
>NZ_JASATH010000443.1:0-495 GCF_038440215.1 Inquilinus sp. OTU3971
GACAGGCCGGTGGCCGGGTCGATGGCGATGGTCAGGATCTTCTCCGGCGTCGCCTCCGCCACCTCCTCGATCGCCATGCCGCCCTCGGTCGAGGCGATGATCGTCACCCGGCCGCTCTTGCGATCGACCAGGAGCGACAGATACAGCTCGCGGGCGATGTCGCAGCCTTCCTCGACATAGATCCGGCCGACCTCCTTGCCCGCAGGCCCGGTCTGCACCGTCACCAGCGTCCGGCCCAGCATCGCCTCGGCCGCCGCCGCGACATCCGCCGTCGACTTCACCACCCGGACCCCGCCCTTGCCCGACGGGTCTTCCTGGAAGTGCCCCTTGCCCCGGCCGCCCGCATGGATCTGCGCCTTGACGACATACACGGCGCCGCCGAGACCCTCCGCCACGCGCACCGCCTCCTCCGGCGTGTACGCCACCCCGCCGCGCGGCACCGGCACGCCATAGCGCCCCAGCAGCCCCTTCGCCTGATATTCGTGGATGTTCATG
>NZ_JASATH010000444.1:0-479 GCF_038440215.1 Inquilinus sp. OTU3971
GGCTTCGGCTACGAGCCCCATTTCGTCGAGGGCTCGGACCCGGCGCCGACGCACCGGGCCATGGCCGCCACGCTCGACATCGTGGTCGGGCGCATCCGCGAGATCCGCGAGGGCACGCTGGCCGACGGCATGGCCCAGCCGCGCTGGCCGATGATCATCCTGCGCACGCCCAAGGGCTGGACCGGGCCGAAGGAGGTCGACGGGCTGAAGACCGAGGGGTTCTGGCGGTCGCACCAGGTGCCGCTGTCCGGCCTCGCCGACAAGCCGGAGCATCTCGCCCAGCTCGAGGCCTGGATGCGCAGCTACCGGCCGGAGGAGCTGTTCGACCGGTCCGGCCGGCTGGTGCCGGAGTTGCAGGCGCTGGCGCCGCAGGGCGACCGCCGGATGGGCGCCAACCCGCACGCCAATGGCGGGCGGCTGCGACAGGAGCTGGAGGTTCCCGACTATCGCGGCTTCGCCGTCGACGTGCCGCGCCCCGG
>NZ_JASATH010000445.1:0-470 GCF_038440215.1 Inquilinus sp. OTU3971
TGCGCCACTCCTTCGCCACCCATCTGCTCGAGCGCAAGACCGACATCCGCGTCATCCAGGTGCTGCTCGAAGCAGACACATACTGCCCACCAACACCCGATCGAGGGGCGGATCTTTTATCCGTTCCATCCCCGATGTGGCGAGACCGTGCTCATTGTCAGGCGGTACGCCTACCGTGGCGCCGAGGTGGTCGTCATTCCGCAGCCCGATGGGTCGGTCGCCTGCATTCCCGCCTGGATGACGCACGAAGCGGCCGCGCATCACCAGCTTCGTGCTGAGCCGCGTCTATCCCTCGAGGTCTTGCGAGACCTGCGCGCCGAGACCGACGCGCTTCTAAGCTTTCTCCAATCCGACTCAAGGATGGAGAAAGCCAGGAATGATGTGCAAGAGCGCAAGCCTTCAGCCAGATCTGTTCGAGCAGGACGAGCCGAGCGTTGCACAAGTCCCCGGACAGATGGAGCAGCTGGCAG
>NZ_JASATH010000446.1:0-464 GCF_038440215.1 Inquilinus sp. OTU3971
GGCAGATAGAGCCGCCAGGCGACCGGCAGGCTGGCGGCGTGGTTGGCGACCGACAGCGTCACCGCCACTTGGCAATTGTCCTGCTTGCCGAGTTGCCCGCAATACTGCCGCGTCACGCCGACCGAATGCCGGCCCTTCTTCGGAAAGCCCGTGTCGTCGATGATCCAGGCCTCGATCGGCCCGTGCCGCTCGATCGAGGGCAAGACCAGATCGCGCACCTTGGCCAGGACCCGCTCGTCCGACCACGGCGCCTGACCCACGAAATGCAGCAGCGACTGGTGCTGCGCCGGGACCCGGGCCGGCGCCGTCACCGCCGCCAGCGGCTCCACGCTCTTGCGCTCCGCCGGCATCAAAAGCCCCAGGCAGTAATCCCGCAACGGTCCCACCCGATCCGCATGACCGATCGCGCCCGACAACGCCGCGACATAGGCCGCAAACCGCCCTTCACTGTCCTCGCTCGCCGT
>NZ_JASATH010000447.1:0-455 GCF_038440215.1 Inquilinus sp. OTU3971
ATCGGCCGCTGCATGGTGTAGCCGAGGGCGGTGATCCCGCGGGGGATGATCGAGATCTTCTGGACCGGATCGACGCCGGGCAGCGCCATGGCGACGATCGCGTGGCCCATTTCGTGATGCGCGACCACGGTGCGCTCGTGCGGGTTGAGCAGCCGGTTGCGCTTCTCCAGCCCGGCGACGATGCGCTCGATCGCCTGGGTGAAGTCGTCGAAGGTGACGCAAGCCGCGCCGCGGCGCGTGGCCAGGAGCGCGGCCTCGTTCACGAGATTGGCGAGATCGGCGCCCGTGAAGCCCGGCGTCAGAGCGGCGACTCCTTCCACCGGCACGTCCGTGGCGATCTTGATCTTCCTGATGTGAACCTGAAGGATATCGATCCGGCCCTTCTTGTCGGGCCGGTCGACCAGGATCTGGCGGTCGAAGCGCCCGGCGCGGAGGAGGGCCGGGTCGAGGATCTC
>NZ_JASATH010000448.1:0-450 GCF_038440215.1 Inquilinus sp. OTU3971
GGTCCGAACCGGGTAGATCGTGGACAGAATGGACCGGCAAGATCGTTGACAGGTTTCCTGATCGGCAAAGGAGGGTCTTTGCCGATGCCATTCCAGGAGACCAGAGCGTTGGACGAGGCGGTACGGTTTGTGACGGCCTGTCTGGCAGGCGAGGAGACGATGTCGGAGCTGTGCCGAGGGTTCGGGATCAGCCGCCAGTGGGGCTACGAGCTGATGCGTCGGTACCGGTCGGAGGGCTGGTCCGGGCTGGAGCCGCGGTCACGGGCGCCGCATCATCCGGGACAGACGATGGCGGCGGAGCTGGCCGATGCGATCGTGGCGCTGCGGGAGGCGCATCCGCGCTGGGGTCCGAAGAAGCTGAAGGCGCTGCTGGAGCGGCGAGAGCCGGAGACGGCGTGGCCGGCAGCCTCGTCGATCGGCGATCTGCTGCGTCGGGAGGGTCTGGTGCGG
>NZ_JASATH010000449.1:0-448 GCF_038440215.1 Inquilinus sp. OTU3971
GCGGATATCTCACCGCGCGGCGAGGCAGTGCGTCGGTCAGGCAGAAGGCGGAGGCATTTCCGCGAGAGCGGCCGATTTTCGGCGGAGTTGGTTGATTTCGGTCACGGCAGGTCGCGGCCGCCTGTGGCAGTCGTGTCGGAGCTGATGTGGCCTGTGCGCTGTCTGGTTCGTCAGCGCCCTGCGGCGGCAAGGAAGGCATGGGCGAGCCCGAACTCGTGGTCGTAGGGGCAGCCCGAAGCCATGGCGAACTTGACCCGTCGGACACTGGTGGTGACGAGTGCGCCGATCTTGAGGAGCTTGAGGCGGATGGTGCCGCAGGTGGCCTGGGCGAACTGGGTGTGGCGCAGCCCGATGCGGCGCAGGGCGGCGAGCAGGACATAGGCCATGGAAGCGAACCAGAGGCGGAGTTGGTTGGCGCGCATGGTGTTGGCCGAGGTGCGGTCGGCGG
>NZ_JASATH010000450.1:0-432 GCF_038440215.1 Inquilinus sp. OTU3971
AGCCACAACATCGATTGACGAGCCTATCGGACGACGCCGGGAGGCGTTCATGGCAAATGTCCGGGTCGAGCGGCGCCTCGCGGCGATCATGGCCGTCGATATCGTCGGCTATTCACGGCTTGTCGAAACGGACGAGGCTCGCACGCTGGCCGACATCAGACGCGTGCGTAGCCAGATCTCGGACCGGCTGATCGCAGAGCACATGGGACGCCTCGTCAAGCTGATGGGCGACGGAGCCATCATCGAATTCGGCTCCGTCGTTGACGCGGTCGCCTGCGCGGTCGCTCTGCAGGAAGAAGTGACAAGCGACCAGGCGCAAATCCCGTCCGAACATCGCATCGTCTATCGGATCGGAATCAGCCTCGGCGACGTGGTGGTCGAAGGCGACGACCTGCTCGGGGATGGGATCAACATCGCGGCGCGGCTCGAGGC
>NZ_JASATH010000451.1:0-411 GCF_038440215.1 Inquilinus sp. OTU3971
GAAGGACAGGCTGCCGGCGAAATACCCCGGCGCGGCGACGATGATCGGAGCCACGAGGGCGAACCAGCCGTAGCCGGAGGTGACCCAGGTCAGCCTGGTGGCGGCGCCGACGATCCCGCGCATCGCCGAAAGCACCTCCTCGAGTTCCTGCTGCAGCCGCTGGCGTTCGTCGGCTTCGCCGCCGCCGAGGGCGATGCCGTCGGCATTCTCGCTGACGCGGACGAGAGCAAAGCGGAGCTCGGCCTCCTGGGTGTACCGCTCGGCATTGAGTCCGATCAAGGGGCGCCCGACGCGCCAGCTGAACCAGGACGCGGTCGCCGCATAAAGCAGCGCACACCACACCATGTATCCGGGGACCGCGAAGCTGCTCCCCTGGAGCACGAAAGCGACATCCTCCGACAGCACCCACAG
>NZ_JASATH010000452.1:0-411 GCF_038440215.1 Inquilinus sp. OTU3971
AAAGGACAGGCTGCCGGCGAAATACCCCGGTGCGGCGACGATGATCGGAGCCACGAGGGCGAACCAGCCGTAGCCGGAGGTGACCCAGGTCAGCCTGGCGGCGGCGCCGACGATCCCGCGCATCGCCGAAAGCACCTCTTCGAGTTCCTGCTGCAGCCGCTGGCGTTCGTCGGCTTCGCCGCCGCCGAGGGCGATGCCGTCGGCATTCTCGCTGACGCGAACGAGAGCAAAGCGGAGCTCGGCCTCCTGGGTGTACCGCTCGGCATTGAGTCCGATCAGGGGGCGCCCGACGCGCCAGCTGAACCAGGACGCGGTCGCCGCATAAAGCAGCGCACACCACACCATGTATCCGGGGACCGCGAAGCTGCTCCCCTGGAGCACGAACGCGACATCCTCCGACAGCACCCACAA
>NZ_JASATH010000453.1:0-406 GCF_038440215.1 Inquilinus sp. OTU3971
TGTCGCCGTTGACGTCGCCGGCGATCGTGGTGGTGCTGCCGACGATGGAATAGCGCAGCTGCCCGGCGACCCCGGTGTAGAGGCCGCCGCCGATGAAGCTGAAGGCCTGGTTGCCGGCCGCGATGGTGTTGGCGTCGATCTGCGACAGGTCGATGCGGTCGCCCTGGGCATGGCTGAAATCGGTGATCCGATCGGCGCCGGCCCCGGTCAGGCTGTGGATCGTACCGGCATAGACGAAGCGGTCGGCCCCGGCGCCGCCGCTCAGCGTGTCCGCTCCGCGGCCGCCGAGGAGGATGTCGTTGCCGTTCCAGCCCTGCAGCACATTGGCGCCGGTGGTGCCGATGATGCTGTCCCAGCTCTGGCTGCCGGAGACGTTCTCGATCCCGGCCAGGGTGTCGCCCTGCGC
>NZ_JASATH010000454.1:0-404 GCF_038440215.1 Inquilinus sp. OTU3971
ACGGACCGCATCGAAGTCCTGGACCATCCGGCCGGCTGCCTCGCCTTCGACCACCTTGCCGTCACGACCGCCGTCGGCCGCGCGGCCCTCACCGAGACGCAGGTCGAGATCGCGCCGGGCAGCCGGATCCTCATCCTCGGCCGGCCGGGATCGGGCAAGAGCACGCTGTTCCGGGCGTTCGCCGGGCTGTGGCCCTGGGGCACAGGCCGGCTTCTGCTGCCGGCACGAGACAGCATGATGTTCCTGCCCCAGCGGCCCTATATGCCGCTCGGGCCGCTGCGCGCCGCCCTGACCTATCCAGCCGATCCCTCGAGCGTTGGAGACGATGCGCTGGTGGCTGCTCTCGAGAGGACCGGACTGAGCTATCTCGTGCCCGATCTGGACACCACCCGCCGCTGGGACAA
>NZ_JASATH010000455.1:0-390 GCF_038440215.1 Inquilinus sp. OTU3971
ACCTCCTCGGGCTCGATGTCCACCCTGCCGATCGTCAGGACCGGGACGGGGCTATGGCCGTGCTGGCCTCGATCTGGACGCTGTATCCCTGGCTGCGCCACCTGTTCGCCGACGGCGCTTATGCCGGCGACAAACTTGCGACTGCGCTCGCCGGATTGGGATCGTGGACCATCGAGATCGTCAAACGGTCGGATACCGCCCGGGGCTTCGTCCTGCTGCCTCGGCGCTGGGTCGTCGAACGCACCTTCGCCTGGCTCGGCCGATGCCGAAGGCTCGCAAAGGACTTCGAGGCTTCCGTCGCCAGCGCCCAGGCCTGGATCTGGATCGCCCACGTCCGGCTCCTCTCCAAACGCCTCGCCAAACATCCCTCCGCTTTATGAGTCAGACACT
>NZ_JASATH010000456.1:0-386 GCF_038440215.1 Inquilinus sp. OTU3971
CAGGAAGGCCGGTTCTTCCACGGCTACTATGGCGGCTACTGCTACCTGCCGCTCTATGTGTTCTGCGGCCGCCATCTGCTGGCCGCGAAGCTCCGGCGCTCGAACATCGATGCGGCGGCGGGAGCGGTCGAGGAGGTGGCCCGCCTCGTGGCCCAGATCCGGCGCCGCTGGCCCCGGGTGCGCATCCTGTTGCGCGCCGACAGCGGCTTCTGTCGGGAGGGCCTCATGGCATGGTGCGAGAGCCATGCGGTCGATTACCTGTTCGGCCTCGCCCGCAACGGCCGGCTCGTGGCCGAGATCACGGCCGAGCTGGCGGCGGCACAGGCGGACGCCGAGCGCACCGGCGGCCCCGCCCGCCGCTTCAGGGACTTCACCTGGTCCACGCT
>NZ_JASATH010000457.1:0-362 GCF_038440215.1 Inquilinus sp. OTU3971
GGGCTTGTCACGTTGTCGAGCGTGGCCGCGATGAGGCCGGCATCCGCCGGGCTCAGGCCGCAACGCCGGCCGCATCCCGCCATGTCGCAAACGCCTCGGCGCGAAAGCGGCGGTGCGTGCGGGCGGTGGTGAGGTGGCGGCAGACATTGAAGGTGTTGTAAGTCGCGGCATGCATCGACAGGAACCGCTGCGCCGCGGCGGCCGATTTGAATCGCTGCAGCTTGCGCTCCCGTCGCCGGACCGGGACGTGCGAACTCTCGGCCCGGTTGTTCAGCCGCTTGCCTCGAAGGTGGGGCGTCCCGTCCAGCTGCAGGTCACGAAGCGCCGCGCCGTAGGCCGGGCACTTGTCGGTGACCCAGGTG
>NZ_JASATH010000458.1:0-352 GCF_038440215.1 Inquilinus sp. OTU3971
ACCAGCCCCGCCGCGGAGATAGTCATTGCCCGCCACCCCGGCGAGGACGTCGGTGCCGTCGCCACCATAGATCGTGTCGTTGCCGATGGCCCCGGTGATGATGTCGTTGCCCGTCCCGGCATAATAGGTCATCAGCTCCATATTGGTCGCCCGGCTGCCGTCGCTGCCGGTGGCGCCGTTCAGGGTGAAGCTGACACCGGTCGAGGTGGTGCTGCGGTCGACATAGAGCGTATCCGTGCCGGCACCGCCATCGACGATATCGACCCCGATGCCGGTGGCGATGTAGTCGTCGCCGTCGCCGCCGCTGAGCGTGTCGTTGTCGGCGCCACCATAAAGCGTGTCGTTGCCGGCC
>NZ_JASATH010000459.1:0-350 GCF_038440215.1 Inquilinus sp. OTU3971
GCCATCGCCGCGATCGACCGGCTGCCGCAGCTCGGCACCGATGCCGACCGGGCCCGCCGCCGGTTCCAGGACCGGCTGGCGGAGCACCACGACCATGTCCGCCGGCACGGCCGCGACATGCCCGACATCGCCGATTGGAGCTGGCCGGGCGACGGCGCCGCGGGCGGCTGACGATGCCGGCCGAGATCCTGGCCCTCAACGCCGGCTCCTCCTCGATCAAGCTCGGCCTGTTCGAGGCGCACGGCGCCCAGGTGGCACGCCGCGCCAAGGCCGTGCTCGACCTGAAGGGACGGCCACCGGCACTGCGGCTGGAGGCCGAGGGGGCTTCCGACACCATCGAGATCGGCGTC
>NZ_JASATH010000460.1:0-342 GCF_038440215.1 Inquilinus sp. OTU3971
CCTGTCGGATGGCCACGGCGGCACCGCCACCGGCAGCTTCAACGTCGGCGTCGGCGCGGTGAACGACAACCCGACCTCCGGGACGGTCGCGGACCAGAGCACCAGTGAAGACACCCCGCTCACGGTCTCCAAGGCCCTGATCCTGGCTGCCGCTTCCGACATCGATGGCGACACGCTGTCGATCACCGGTGGCTCGGCCCTGCACGGCACCGTCTCCTTCGATGTCGACGGCAACCTGGTCTACACGCCGAACGCCAACGCCAATGGCCCGGACGTCGTCACCTACACCTTGTCTGACGGCAACGGCGGCACCGCCACCGGCAGCTTCAATGTCGGCGTCGG
>NZ_JASATH010000461.1:0-331 GCF_038440215.1 Inquilinus sp. OTU3971
TCTCGCCGAGGCGATGGCCACGGGCTTCCAGGCCCGGGGCATGACCGCCCTCAAGGCCGGCGATCTCGACCGCGCCGGAGAGGCCGAGACCCGCTTCAGCAACCTCTTCCTCGGCATCCGCCGCGCCATCGCGCTGAAGGCCAGGCTGCGCCAGCAGCGCGAGGACGCGCAGCGCAGGGCCGCTGCCCGGAAGCACCGGCGGCAGGACGAGAAGGATCGGCGCCGCCGCGCCGTCGCCGAGCGCATGTCCCGCGCCATCGCCGAGGCCAGGCCCGAGGCCAGGGAAAAGCTCACCACCGACCTCTGGGAACGGCTCACCGAGGACGAGCGG
>NZ_JASATH010000462.1:0-321 GCF_038440215.1 Inquilinus sp. OTU3971
AGTGTCTGACCCGAAAAGAGTTGAGTGATATCAGTCGGTTGTGATTCGGTCGTGGTTGCGAGCTACGACGAAGCACAAGATGGTCTGGACTGATATCACCCGACCGCAGTATCGGCGGAAGGGGTTGCGGTATTCAAGCGACACGACGGATGAGGAATGGCGGCTGATATCGACGCATCTGCCGCCACCACGGCGGCTGGGCCGGCCCCGGACCACCGATCTTCGAGCGGTGGTGAATGCCCTGTTCTACATCGCGTCGAGCGGTTGTCAGTGGCGGCTGCTGCCCGACAGCTACCCGCCATACACGACGGTGCAGCGGTT
>NZ_JASATH010000463.1:0-318 GCF_038440215.1 Inquilinus sp. OTU3971
GACTTGCCGCCGATCCGGACGAACATCTCGTCGAGGTGCCAGCGCCGGTGCGGCGCCGGTCGCCGCGCCCGGAGGCGGCGGGCGATGCTCGGACCGAACCTGCTCACCCATCGACGGATCGTCTCGTATGACACCTCGATGCCGCGCTCGGCGAGCATGTCCTCGACGTCGCGGTAGCTCAAGGTGAAGCGAAGGTACATCCAGACGGCGCGCTGGATCACGTCGGACGGAAAGCGGTAACCGGCATAGTCAGGCGGGGTCATGGCTACCGCTACGCTGCTCGCGGGCGCCCCGCAAGGCCGTGAACGTGACAAGCCC
>NZ_JASATH010000464.1:0-302 GCF_038440215.1 Inquilinus sp. OTU3971
GTGGCGCTGCTGCGCGAGCAGCTGCCGGCGCTGCGCCTCCGGCTGGTCAATGTCGTCGACCTGATGGCGCTGCAGCCGAAGGAGCAGCATCCGCACGGGCTGCCGGAGGAGGATTTCACGGCCCTGTTCACTCGGGACAAGCCGGTGATCTTCGCCTTCCACGGCTATCCGCAGCTGGTGCACCGCCTGACCTACAAGCGCACCAACCACGACAACTTCCATGTCCACGGCTATCGCGAGGAGGGCACGACGACCACGCCCTTCGACATGGTGGTGCTGAACCGGCTGGACCGCTTCCACCT
>NZ_JASATH010000465.1:0-294 GCF_038440215.1 Inquilinus sp. OTU3971
ATGAGCCCGCTGCGCCAGCGGATGATCGAGGACATGGCGATCCGCCAGTTCGGGCCGAAGACCCAGCACGACTATGTCCGGGTGGTGGCCGACTTCGCCCGTTTCCTGGGGCGCTCGCCGGACCGGGCCGAGCCGGAGGACCTGCGGCGATACCAGCTGCATCTGGCGGCCGAGGGCGCCTCGCCGGGCAAGATGAACCTCGCGGTCTCGGCACTGCGGTTCTTCTGCAAGGTCACGCTCGGCCGGCCGGCGTTCGGTGAGCGGCTGGCGACGGTGCGCCAGGGCGAGCGGCTG
>NZ_JASATH010000466.1:0-284 GCF_038440215.1 Inquilinus sp. OTU3971
GGGCGGAGCCGCCGGTCAGGGTGACGGTGTCGCCATCGACATCGCTGGCGCCGGCCAGGATCACGGCCTTGGAGATGGTGAGCGGGGTGTCCTCGCTCGTGCTCTGATCGGCGACCGCGCCAGTGGTCGGATCATCGTTCACCGCGCCGACGCCAACATTGAAGCTGCCGGTGGCCGTGCCGCCGTTGCCGTCGGACAAGGTGTAGGTGACGACGTCGGGGCCATTGGCATTGGCGTTCGGCGTGTAGACCAGGTTGCCGTCGACATCGAAGGAGACGGTGCCG
>NZ_JASATH010000467.1:0-284 GCF_038440215.1 Inquilinus sp. OTU3971
GTTCGTGCAGGAGGTGTGCCGCAAGATCGGTTACCCGCCGGACCCGATCCGGCTGCCGCAAAGCTGGGACGAGGTCGCCGAGACGACGGCCGCCCCGCCGGCGGAGTCCGCCGAGGCGGCCGATCGTGAGCCCGCGGACGATTGGTCCCCGCCGCCGGCCGACTCCGCCGCCGGCCGGCCCATGCCCAAGTCGGCGAAACCGGACAGCAGCTGAGGGCTGAGTCGCTTGTTACGCCTGCCGATTACCCGACCAGCCCAGCCTTCCACACTCCCCCTCCCCTTGC
>NZ_JASATH010000468.1:0-283 GCF_038440215.1 Inquilinus sp. OTU3971
GCGCTCGTCCTCGGTGAGCCGTTCCCAGAGGTCGGTGGTGAGCTTTTCCCTGGCCTCGGGCTTGGCCTCCGCGATGGCGCGGGAGACGCGCTCGGCGACGGCGCGGCGGCGCCGGTCCTTCTCGTCCTGCCGCCGGTCCTTCTGGGCAGCGGCCCTGCGCTGCGCGTCCTCGCGCTGCTGGCGCAGCCTGGCCTTCAGCGCGATGGCGCGGCGGATGCCGAGGAAGAGGTTGCTGAAGCCGGCCTCGGCAGTGCCGGCGCGGTCGAGATCGCCGGCCTTGAGG
>NZ_JASATH010000469.1:0-274 GCF_038440215.1 Inquilinus sp. OTU3971
AGAGGACCGCTTCCTGATGGATCGCTCGGAGCTGGCCAACCGGATGACCGTGCTGCTCGGCGGGCGGGCGGCCGAGAGCCTGGTCTTCGACGAGATCTCGACCGGCGCGGCCGACGATCTGGCGAAGGCGACGGACATCGCCCGGAACATGGTGGCCCGGTTCGGCATGGATGCGGGGCTGGGTCAGGTCGCCTACGAGACGGAGCCGGCGACGTTCCTCGGCGGCCTCGCGGGAGCCGGCTGGCAGCCCCGCCGCTACGGCGAGGCGACCGCG
>NZ_JASATH010000470.1:0-274 GCF_038440215.1 Inquilinus sp. OTU3971
GGCGGTCGCTTCGCCATACCGGCGGGGCTGCCAGCCGGCTCCCGCGGGGCCTCCGAGAAAGGTCGCCGGCTCCGTCTCATAGGCGACCTGGCCCAGCCCCGCATCCATGCCGAACCGGGCCACCATGTTCCGGGCGATGTCCGTTGCCTTCGCCAAATCGTCGGCCGCGCCGGTCGAGATCTCGCCGAAGACCAGGCTCTCGGCCGTCCGCCCGCCGAGCAGCACGGTCATCCGGTTGGCCAACTCCGAGCGATCCATCAGAAAGCGGTCCTCG
>NZ_JASATH010000471.1:0-266 GCF_038440215.1 Inquilinus sp. OTU3971
CCGATCTTGCACTCGCCCGGCGTGATCACCCCCGGGCAGTTCGGCCCGATCAGCCGGGTGGCCGACCCGGCCAGGGCGCGCTTGACCTTGACCATGTCCAAGACCGGGATGCCCTCGGTGATGCACACCACCAGCGGGATCTCGGCGTCGATCGCCTCCAGGATCGCATCCGCGGCGAAGGGCGGCGGCACGTAGATCACGGATGCGTTGGCGCCGGTCTGGTCCACCGCCTGGGCCACGGTGTCGAACACCGGCAGGTCGAGGTG
>NZ_JASATH010000472.1:0-266 GCF_038440215.1 Inquilinus sp. OTU3971
GCGGAGCGGGGCTCGGGCGGATCCTCGTCGTCCTCGCCGTCCTGCGACGGCAGGAAGCCCAGCTCCTCCATGGCCTCGTCGGCCATCTCCAGCCACTGCTTCACCCGCACCGGATAGCCCCAGCGCCGGCACAGCGCCGCCACCGCGACCTCGGCCCGGCTGGCTTCGATCAGCTCGACCACCTCCGGCCGCTCCAGCCGCTCGCTCAGCTCGTCGGCGCGGCGATCCTCCTCGCCCTCCTCGGACGACTCGTAGACCGCCGCCAT
>NZ_JASATH010000473.1:0-263 GCF_038440215.1 Inquilinus sp. OTU3971
CGCCTTCACCGTCCAGGCCGACCGCATCCTGACGCCCGGCGGCGGCCGGATCATCTTCCAGGGCATGCAGAACCACACCGCCGAGAGCATCAAATCGCTCGAGGGCTATGACATCGCCTGGGTCGAGGAGGCCCAGTCGCTGTCGAAGCGGAGCCTGGAACTGCTGCGCCCGACCATCCGCAAGCCGGGGTCGGAGCTGTGGTTCTCCTGGAACCCGACCCGGCCGGACGACCCGGTCGACGCGCTGTTCCGCGACGGGACGC
>NZ_JASATH010000474.1:0-263 GCF_038440215.1 Inquilinus sp. OTU3971
CCGGGCCGTCGCGGAACAGCGCGTCGACCGGGTCGTCCGGCCGGGTCGGGTTCCACGAGAACCACAGCTCCGACCCCGGCTTGCGGATGGTCGGGCGCAGCAGTTCCAGGCTCCGCCTCGACAGCGACTGGGCCTCCTCGACCCAGGCGATGTCATAGCCCTCGAGCGATTTGATGCTCTCGGCGGTGTGGTTCTGCATGCCCTGGAAGATGATCCGGCCGCCACCGGGCGCCAGGATCCGGTCGGCCTGGACGGTGAAGGCC
>NZ_JASATH010000475.1:0-259 GCF_038440215.1 Inquilinus sp. OTU3971
GGCACCAATGTCGAGCGCGGCAAGCAGATCCTGGCCGAGAGCGGGCTGCCGATCCTGTCGGCCGACGACCTCGGCGACGCCGCAGTGAAGATCGTCCGTGCCGTGAAGGAGGCCGCGTGATGGCCGTGCTCGTCGACAAGAACACCAAGGTGCTCTGCCAGGGCTTCACCGGGGCCCAGGGCACCTTCCACTCCGAGCAGGCGATCGCCTACGGCACCCGCATGGTCGGCGGCGTCACCCCGGGCAAGGGCGGCACCCG
>NZ_JASATH010000476.1:0-245 GCF_038440215.1 Inquilinus sp. OTU3971
CCCATCACCTCGGCGTCGCCGCCGATCTCGCCGATCATGATGATGCCCTCGGTCTCCGGGTCGCCCAGGAACAGCTCCAGCGCGTCGACGAAGCTGGTGCCGTTCACCGGGTCGCCGCCGATGCCGATGCAGGTGGTCTGGCCCAGGCCCGCCGCCGTGGTCTGCGCCACCGCCTCATAGGTCAGCGTGCCCGACCGGCTGACGATGCCGATCTTGCCGCGCCGGTGGATGTGGCCCGGCATGAT
>NZ_JASATH010000477.1:0-244 GCF_038440215.1 Inquilinus sp. OTU3971
TGCGTGGCGAGGCAGTGCGTCGGTGGGGCTGAAGGCGGAGGCATTTGTGCAAGTTGGCCGATTTTCGGCGGAGTTGGTTGATTTCGGTCACGGCAGGTCGCCGCCGCCTCTGGCAGTCGCGTCGGAGATGATGTGGCCTCTGCGCTGTCTGGTTCGTCAGCGTCCTGCAGCGGCAAGGAAGGCGTGGGCGCGTCCGAACTCGTGATTGTAGGGGCAGCTCGAAGCCATGGCGAACTTGATGCGG
>NZ_JASATH010000478.1:0-241 GCF_038440215.1 Inquilinus sp. OTU3971
CGCCGCCGCGGACCGTGCTGATCCCGGCCAACTATACCGAGAACCCGCGGTTCCCGAAGGTGCTGCAGGCCGAGATGGAATGGGACCGCGACCGCGACCCGGACAAGTACCAGCATGTCTGGCTCGGCGGCTATCTGCGCGTCAGCGAGGCGCGGGTGTTCAGGAACTGGAAGGTCGAGGCGTTCGAGACCCCGGCCGGCGCCCGCTTCCTGTTCGGCGCCGACTGGGGCTTCGCCCGCGA
>NZ_JASATH010000479.1:0-239 GCF_038440215.1 Inquilinus sp. OTU3971
AGGCCGTAGATCTGGTCGTTGCCGGCATCGCCGTAAAGATACTCGGCATCGGCCGACCCGATCAGCATGTCGGCGCCGTCGCCACCATAGCCGTAGTCGCCGCCGCCCCCGCCGGTCTCGATCCGGTCGTCGCCAGCCTGGCCGTACATGTAGTCCGTGCCGGCGCCGCCGCGGAGCGTGTCGTTGCCGTCCTCGCCATAGAGGGTGTCGTTGCCGTCGCCGCCGCCGAGCGTGTCGGC
>NZ_JASATH010000480.1:0-228 GCF_038440215.1 Inquilinus sp. OTU3971
CCGATCCGGCCGACCGATCCCGACATGAACTGGACGGGGTGGGTGCTGGGCATGCTGCGCGAGGCGATGGAGATCGACATGCGCTGCAAGCGGCTGACCGCGCAGCAGCAGGAGCGGTCGCATCTGGACCCGAAGGCGCCGCCGGATTTCGGGCTGATCCAGGCGCGGCTGACGCGCTCGCTGCGGCTGACGGCGGCGATGGTGGAGCGGATCCGCACCGGCTTCATG
>NZ_JASATH010000481.1:0-222 GCF_038440215.1 Inquilinus sp. OTU3971
CAGGGCGATATCCTGAGCGGGATCGAGAACCTCTCCGGCAGCCAGGGCAACGACATCCTCAACGGAAATGCCGGGGCCAACACGCTGCAGGGCCTGGACGGTAACGATGTGCTCCGCGGCGGGGCCGGGGCCGACGTGCTGGATGGCGGCGCCGGCACCGACACCGCCAGCTACTACGAGAGCGCGGTCGGGGTCACGGTCGACCTTACCACCGGCATCGGC
>NZ_JASATH010000482.1:0-221 GCF_038440215.1 Inquilinus sp. OTU3971
GGCGTCGCCGCCGCTGCCGGTGCCGGTGGCGAGGCTGACCGTGACCCCGGCCGCGCTGTCGGAGTAGCTGGCGGTGTCGATCCCGGCACCGCCCTGCAGCGCATCGGCGCCTGCCCCGCCGACGAGGACGTCATCGCCGTTCCAGCCCTGCAACGTGTTGGCCCCGGCATTTCCGTTGAGGATGTCGTTGCCCTGGCTGCCGGAGAGGATCTCGATCCCGG
>NZ_JASATH010000483.1:0-219 GCF_038440215.1 Inquilinus sp. OTU3971
GCGATCGAGTTCGGGATGTGGCGTTCGGGCCGGATCGGCGGCGCCTCTGGGTCGGTAACCGTCGGGAACGGCAAGCGGCGGGCGTTTCGGGGCGGCACCTGGGCCTGAGGGGGGAATCGTCTCCCGCTCGGAGATCAGGAAGCCGTAGGCGGCGATGCAGAGCGTGGCGTGATGATGGAAGCCACGCCAGCCGCGCCCTTCGTAGTGGCCGAGCCCGAG
>NZ_JASATH010000484.1:0-215 GCF_038440215.1 Inquilinus sp. OTU3971
CTTCTATGCCTGGCGCGACGATGGCATCTGGCAGCAGATCAATCATGAGCTGGTCATCCTGTCGCGCGAGGCCTCCGGCCGCGAGGCCAGCCCCTCGGCCGGGGTGATCGACAGCCAGTCGGTCAAGACCACCGAGGCGGGCGGGCCATGCGGCTTCGATGCCGGCAAGAAGGTCAAGGGCCGCAAGCGCCATATCGTCACCGATACCGCCGGAC
>NZ_JASATH010000485.1:0-213 GCF_038440215.1 Inquilinus sp. OTU3971
TTGTAGCCGAGGGTGATGATGACGTCGCCGTCGGCCTCCTTCATGAAGGGCGTCAGGCTGGCGAGATCGGCGACCTTGAGGAAGGTCAGGTCGATCTTGTCGCCGCCGGCGCCGGCGGTGAAGTCCTTGATGGTGTCGTCGCCGAATTGCCGGGTGTTGTAGACGAAGGTATCGCTGCCGCTGCCGCCGCGCAGCGTGTCGTCGTCGCCACCG
>NZ_JASATH010000486.1:0-204 GCF_038440215.1 Inquilinus sp. OTU3971
TGCAGGGCCGAGCCGCCGGTGATCGACAGCGTGTCGCCGTCGATGTCGGAGGCGCCGGCCAGGATCAGGGCCTTGGAGATCGTGAGCGGGGAGTCCTCGGTGGTGCTCTGGTCCGCGACCGCACCGACGACGGGGTCGTCATTCACCGCGCCGACGCCGACGTTGAAGCTGCCGGTGGCGGTGCCGCCGTGGCCATCCGACAGG
>NZ_JASATH010000487.1:0-204 GCF_038440215.1 Inquilinus sp. OTU3971
CCGGTGGTGCTCAGCCCCGAGGAGGTGGCGCTGCTGCTGCACTGCGCTCCCGGCCTGAAGCACAAGGCCGCCCTCAGCGTCGCCTATGGCTGCGGCCTGCGCGCGTCGGAGATCGTCCACCTCAAGGTCTCCGACATCGACTCTTCGCGCATGCTGATCCGGGTCGAGCAGGGCAAGGGCCGCAAGGACCGCTACGTCATGCTC